>JAQVRG010000041.1:2474-9269 GCA_028701165.1 Eubacteriales bacterium
CTTCCTTGATTTTCCGCATCAGCCCTGCTCCAAAAACGCCTTGAGCGCGCTGTATCGGGCGCGCACCTGCGCGTTACGCACCATGCGCCAAACGCTTTCTTGGTTGCCCACGATCATGACCTGCCGCCTTGCGCGCGTGATGGCGGTATAGAGAAGATTGCGCGTCATCAGCATGGGCGGACCGCCCGCAAGCGGCAGCATCACCACGGGAAATTCGCTGCCCTGACTTTTGTGGATGGAGATGCAGTACGCAAGCTCCAGCTCCTCAAGCATCGTGTATTCGTAGAGCGCCTCCCGCGCGTCGTCAAACAGCACGAGAATGGTCTGCTCCGCCGTGTCGATCTTCATGATAGTTCCCAAGTCGCCGTTATAAACGCCCTCGCCCAGCTCCGTCTCCCTGCCGCGCCGCCGCGTCCACGAAAGGCGGTAGTCGTTTTTGATCTGCATGACCTTGTCGCCCTCGCGGAAGGTGATCTCGCCGAATTGGCGTTCCCGCTTGCCGTATTGCGGCGGGTTGAGCGCCGCCTGCAATCTGGCGTTAAGGTTATATACCCCTAAAGCCCCCTTCTTCATAGGGGAAAGTATCTGCACATCCTTGATGGGATCGCGCGTGTCCAGCCGGTTCGTGCGCCCGCTGTAAAGCGCAATGAGGCGCGCGATCACCGCGTCCGTATCGTCGATCTGTTCAAAGCCGAAATCCTGCTTGTTGGATAGGTCAATACCCTTCCCCGCGTTGACGGCGTGCGCGTTCAATACGATGGTGCTGCGCTCGCTCTGCCTATAGATCTCCGTAAGGCGCACAACGGGCACACGGCCGCTTGCGATGATATCGCGCAGCACGTTGCCGGGGCCCACGGAGGGAAGCTGGTCCGCGTCGCCCACAAGGATCAGCCGCGTTCCCCGCGCCGCCGCCTTCAAAAGCGCGTGCATGAGCGGTACGTCCACCATACTCATCTCGTCCGCGATCAAGAAGTCCGCCAGTACCGGATCCTCCTCGTTTTTTTGAAAGCCGGCGCCATTATTATAGCCGTATTCAAGCATCCGGTGTATCGTTCGCGCCTCGCAGCCCGTCGCCTCGCTCATGCGCTTGGCGGCGCGTCCCGTGGGCGCGCAGAGCTCGCAGGTCATCCCCAGCCTGTCCGCAAGCTTGATGATGAATTGCAAGATCGTCGTTTTGCCCGTGCCCGGGCCGCCGGTGATCACCAGCACGCCGCTTCGCATCGCCAGCAGCACGGCCTCCCGCTGCTGTTCCGCCAGCTCGATATTCAGCTCCTTCTCCAAATATTGAATCTGTGCCGGCAATCCCAGCACAAGCGTTTCCTGCGTCTGCGCAAAGCGCAAAAGGCGCTGCGCGCAATCCTGCTCCAAATAGGCGAACAAGGGTAAAAACACCATGTCCGTCCCCTCCACGAGCTTATATTCCAGCTCCTGATTTAAGATCATTTCATCCACCGCCCGCTCCACGGGCAGCAGCTCAGTTTCCAGCAGGCTCTGCGCGACCTCCAAAAGCTTCTGACGCGGCAAGCAGGTATGTCCCTCCCGCGACGCCCATTGCAGCGTATACACAACGCCCGCGTGCATGCGGAAGGAGGATTCGTGCTCGATCCCCGCCGCGGCTGCGATCTTATCCGCCGTCTTAAAGCCGATACTCTCCACATCCGCGATCAAACAGTAGGGATTCTCCCGAATTTTGCCAAGGCACAGCGGGCCGTATATCTTGTAAAGCTTGATCGCCTGCGTCACGGTAACGCCGTATTCCTGCAAGGCCATCATAATATCACGCATATCCTTTTGCGCGGCGTAGGAATTTGCGATGGTCTGCGCGCGCATATTGCCGATGCCCGGTACCTCCGTAAGGCGTTCCGGCGTTTCCTCCATAACGGTCAGCGTATCCATACCAAAGGTCTGCACGATCGCACGCGCCGTGCTCTCCCCCACGCCCTTGATCAACCCGCCGCCCAGATAATTGATAACAGCGTGCAGCGTGGCGGGCGCGAGCGTCTTGCTGCCCTCCGCCTTAAACTGGCGGCCGTAGGTTTTATGCGCCGTCCATGTTCCGCTAAGCTCTACCCGCTCCCCAACGCTGCATAAGGGCAATGGCCCCACCGCCGTGATCTCGTCGCCGTCGCCGTCCACGAGCTCCAGTACGGTAAAGCCGTTTTCTTCGTTTCGATAGATGATCCGCTTGATCTCGCCCCGTATTTCTTCCATGGGTTTATTTTACCATATCCGAAAGTCCCGTGCCATGCCCGCATATATTTCTACAAGAAAAACAAGGGGGTATCCTGCGTTGCGAATTTTCGTTATCACCAAAAAATCTCTGATCATCGCCGGCTGCGTACTTGGCGTCATACTGCTTGCTCTGATTGTTTGGCTGTTTTTTCTTGACGGCAGCGCCACCGCCGTTCAATCCTCCGCCGCCTACGGCGACAACTACGAGCGGGTCGTGCTGGCGGGGCGCAAAAAGGAAGTGCCCGTCTATTGCGTGGAACGCACCGACAAAGCCATCGCGCTCACCATCGACGCGGCGTTCGCTGCGGCTCGATTGTGGTAAAGAAAATATGTGTGACTTTGGCATGACAACGATTGAAGGTCACGTTTTGCAGCGTATAGATTCAGCAATAGCAGTGTCATAAAATCGCGGCAAAACATCGATGAAAGCCATATTTTGCGCTATTTCTGTTGAATTGCATGTATGATTTCATGTTATTTGCATCTTAGAGAAATATAACAAATCCCGTTATTATCATTTGATAGAATTTGATCTTATCATGTTATTTTCTTTTATGTAAATCATAGCAAATCAAGTGAAACGCAACATAGTAGAAAGAAGTAGATCATGAGAAATGCATCTATTGTGTTTACAGGATTTATTTGCAAAATTCTATCATGAATCCTGTTATTTGCCGCCATGATGCGCGATATGGATGATTCCGTTCCAACATTTGCCCGATGGGGATGATAGACGATGTACTTGCGCAATGCGTCAACCATTTGGTTACAAAATGTTTTTTTCTTCCCTATTGTGCTTCATTTGGTGACGTAGTATGATTTGCGTATACACTTGCTGGGAGGCGCGCACCATGACGTTTGGAGAAAAGCTAAAACAAATACGAAACGCCTTAAATCTGTCGCAGGATGATCTGGCGCGCATATTGGGGACCAGCAAGCAAGTCATCAGCAGATATGAACGCGGTGAGCGCATTCCCAAGCTTACCACAGCTCAAGCATACGCAAAAAAGCTAAACGTGCACTTGGAGGATTTGATAGATGGCAGCGTTCCTCCCAAAGACGCTGCGCTTTGCGCTGGCGCGCCCGATAGCATAGACGAAGCGCAGGAAAAGCTTCAAAAAATCCTATCAAAGGACCCGCCCGGTCAAATCGCACTGACAGCCCGGAGGTTGGGCGCGACGGACGTCGTTCTGTACGGTTCCCGTGCGCGCAACGATCACAGGGAACACAGTGACGTCGATCTGGCCGTGTGGGGTCTTGACGCACCCGCCCAGTCCCGCTTCATGGACATGATCGACGAGCTGCCAACGCTGCTCGATTTTGATGTGGTGTTCGTAACAAAGCATACCGACCCGGCATTGCTCGCAAACATAAAAAAGGATGGGATCGTAATCATGGATAAATTCGCAGAGAAATATGAAAAGCTTGAAAAAGCCGTTGTCCGCCTTGAGGAGGCTCTTGCCGAATACGCAAAGACACAGAGCGCTGTCGTCCGGGACGGCGCGATCCAGCGCTTCGAATTCTGCACGGAGCTTGCATGGAAAACGATGCGGGAGCATCTGCTAAATGAAGGCTACACTGAGCTCAACAGCCCCAAGGCGGTCATGAAGCAGGCGTATGCCGCCGGCGTCCTGCGTGACGATAACGCATGGCTTTCCCTTCTCAATGACCGCAACGTCACGTCCCACATCTATGATGATGCGATGGCGCAAGCAATATTTACCCGTATGCGGGATTCCTATATCGATCTGTTCAGGGCGCTGGTGGACGCGCTGAAACAGCAGACAGGTTCAGAGGATTGACTATGAAAGTTGAGCTTAGTAAAATAGTCGATGCCATAGAAATGGCAGGCGATGCTTTTGAAGGTTATTATGATTTTGAAAATGGTGATTGTGTCTGGCTCTCTGACCCACTGTATTCCGGCGAAACTGACGAGGAGCTTGCCGCGCTGATTGAGAACAGCACCGGCAGATTTCTCCGTCTGCCATCGACCTATGACATTCACAAATATAACATCATGGAAAACTTTATTGAGACTCTCCCCGCCGGCTCGGAACAAAACCGGCTTGCGAGAGCGATTCGCGGCAAGGGCGCGTTCAGGCGATTTAAGGACGAAATCATCCGTTTGGGAATTGTGGAGCAATGGTACAAGTATCAAGCTGATGCATACCGTGAGCTTGCCACACGCTGGTGCAGGGACAATGAATTGGAGTGGACGGAATAAACAACTGCGGCGGCTTTGCGTTGTGCAAGAACCTAATTGATATGTCTGCATTCGGAATAATATCCATTTACATCATTCCGTATTGTGTTATACTATAGCCATACGGGTGAAAGCGAGAAGCGATATGGAGTATATGACAGCACAGCAAGCCGCAGAGCTATGGGGCATATCCGACAGAAGGGTGCGTATTCTTTGTTCGGAAGGAAAGATAGCGGGAGCCGAGAAGGTCGGCAAGTCCTATCATATTCCGGCAGATGCAAAAAAGCCTGTTGATAGACGCCTAAAGGAAAATGATACGCTTCGATACCTCAAATGGGATGATGCTGTTATCGGAACAATCGCCCCATCCAACGAGGTAACCTTTATTGCGCCCCACTTCAACGATGTTGTATCGCTTTATACGCAGGGTATGACCTACTGGCCTGCGGAAAGGTTTACGGAGTTTCTCTCTGAGCGCGTTGTCAGCCGTGAGCGCAGGGATATCGAAAAGATACTGTACCGCTGCGGTCTTTCCCATTATGATGTTGGGCAGATTGCCGAGATCACGCGCGGCATCCACCCCAAAGACCTGCTGTGGATCGCAAGCCATGAGAACGATACGCTGGTTTCGGCCATGACCGACGTGTTTGCGTCCGTCTTTCGCCAGAAAATCGACATGCAAGGAGATAGCATAGACACGCCGGAAGGGTACAATATCAAACGCTACGGCGTTATGGATGGCAGGTACGGCATCTATAAGCAGCGCATCAATCCGCTTGTGACGGATGTGGAATCGGAAATTGCGGTTTATCTTCTTGCAAAGCGTATGGGCGTACCCTGCTGCCCTGCTGTGCGTGCGGATAAGAATACCGTATTCTCTGCCTTTCTCTATGATTTCTCCAAGGAGTACATCGTCCATTTCCGCCGTTTCTTTGACGGGCCACGGGGGGACAATGAATATCGGAATCTGCTAGATGTCCGTCCGCAATACAAAGATGATATTGCCCGCATGATACTCCTTGACTTTATCACACGGCAGGATGACCGGCATCTATCCAACATCGCCGTCAAGATAAGCAGCAGGAAAGAGAGCTTTTACCCGCTATACGATAACGGACGAAGCTTGTTCTATGAAGATACCGAGGAAACGGTGCAAAATGCAGTCAATGATGTTGCCGGCTATGCCACTTCATTCGGCTATTCCGGGACATATTGGGATTATGTGCGAGAGATCGCGCGTGAAAATGCCCATTACAAGGACTTGATCGATCTTTCGCTTACAAGGGACGAGGTTGCCTCTATACTGAATAAGGCGGAAATCAAAGGCTATCGTTTTGATGGCGCGCTGGAATGGATATGCGCGGCGATCCGTATGATCCAATGCCTCTGATCATGGCATTGCGAAATCGCAGGAGAACGTATACCCATGCCCCATGGCTTGCTTAGTGGTTTGCTTCCTTCCCGCAACAGTTTTTGTATTTCTTCCCGCTGCCGCACGGACAGGGTTGGTTGCGCCCGATCTTTCCGTTGCTCATGGCTATGCCGCGGTTGCTCTCCGTCTTGGCTCTAAATACGGCTTCCGTGAAGCTGTCTTGCATGCCTTTGTACGGTAACAATATTTCGTTCGCGCCCTTAAGAAGTTCATCCGGGTCAATGTCTCCGTCCTTAATGGCGTCCAGCAAACCCGGTCCGAATGCTATGTGCTGCGGCACTGTTTTGTCTGACTTTCCCGAGAGCTCATCAGGCGTATGACCGTTATTGATCCATATACGCGTATGATTCGCCATATCAACGATTAGGTTTACAAACTCGTAAAGCTCGTCCTGTGTTTTCGCAATGTCATGCTGCTCCAGCATCTCTATCGCCGTCTTAATAGGCGCATTGGGGTCTTCATCAAGCAAAATAGCGTCATGGATTTCAGCAATCATGCCTTCCGCCAGCTCCGCACTAAGTTTATCGCGCTTGCACAGATGATTTTTCACCGCCAGCACTTGCTTGGTTCGTTCAAAAAAACCATTGTCCTCATACTTAAGAAACGTCTTTTTTGATGGCAGATAGCGTTTTTTGCCCTTTTGTTGTTCAAGAATGGAATGGATGCTTCCATAATTCACAGTTTCCGCATTCAGCTCATCCAAATCGTCGTCAAGCAAGAAGCTTGTGGAAAAAATATAATCGTCATCCATAGTATAGGATGCTGAGGATAATGCCCTAGGCAGTAATAACTCCTTGATAATATCCACTTTTTTCCGTTTGGAAAGATGGTCTTCGTCATCTTTTTCTTTGAACATCTGGTGTTCATAATGCGTGAGAATCTCTAAAAACTCGTCAATGGACACTGCGCCGTATAAATTGGCGCTCGC
>JAQVRG010000042.1 GCA_028701165.1 Eubacteriales bacterium
ACCTTATGCAGGACGAGAACGTGCAGGATAAGGTCTTTGAAGGCGTTGGCAAAGAGGTCGTTAAGGGCGGCTTGATCGCCAATATCGACGGTGTTCGCGCGTTTATTCCCGCTTCTCAGCTTTCCACAAAGTATGTTGAGAATATCGGCGAATACGTCGGTCAGCCTCTGAGCTTAAAGGTTATCGAGGTTGATAAGTCCCGCAAGCGCATTGTGGCCTCGCACAAGGCTGTGATGCTTATGGAAGCGGAAGAAGCTAAGAAAAAGCTTTGGGACGAGTTGGTCGTTGGCGAAAAGGTCAAGGGCGTCGTTCGCCGGCTCACCGATTTTGGCGCCTTTGTCGATATCGGCGGTATCGACGGTTTGGTGCATGTGACGGACGTGGCGTGGGGGCGTGTAAAGCATCCCTCCGACGTTTTGAGCATCGGGCAGGAGATCGAAGTTCTTATCCGCGACGTGGATGTGGAAAAGCAGCGCGTATCCCTTGGCTATAAGCAGTTGCAGCCCAAGCCTTGGACCATGGCGGATCAGAAGTATCCCGTAGGCAGCATCGTTGAGGGCAAGGTCGTACGTATCGTTCCCTTTGGCGCGTTCGTCGCGCTTGAGCCCACGATCGATGGTTTGATTCATATTTCGCAGGTCGGCGTACGCCGCATCGCCAAGGTCGAGGACGAGATCAATGTAGGCGATATGGTTCGCTGCAAGGTTTTGGACGTCAATCCCGAAGCCAAGCGCATCAGTCTGAGCCGCCGCGAGGTCATTCTCGAGGAAAATCCCGAAATCGCGGAACAGCTTGCAGCCGAAAAGGCGGAGCGTGAACGCATCGCCGCAGAGCGTGCCGAGCAGCGCGCACAGCAGGCCGAAGCGCCCGCGCCCAGGCCGGAGGCTCGCAGAGAGCGCGAGAATGCGCCGCGCAATACCGGCGATCGCCCCGAGCGCGGTGAGCGCCGTCCGCGCCGTGAGGACAGTGATTACGAGCTGCCTCCCGTGCAGCAGTCAACCACTTCGCTTGCGTCCCTGTTCTCCGGGTTCTCCAGCGAAGAGGAAGAAAAGTAAAAAAGCGTATCTGCTTCAAGAGACCGCATGATTTGCGGTCTCTTTTTTGTGATTAGACTTCCCAAGAAACACAAGATATTGTATAATAGGCTTGATACATTAGGAGGAAAAGGATGGCAACAAAGAAGCAAAAGCAGCTTGAAGAACAGCAGCGGCTGCAAAACAGGCGGGAAATCTGCGGCGTTTGCTTGATTGCCGTCGGCCTTTTTCTTGCCGTAAGCCTATACTCAGACGCGGTCGGCGTTTTGGGAAGCGCGATCAGCCGTGCCTTTTTTGCGCTGTTCGGCGTTCTTGGTTATGCTGTGCCGGTGCTGTTTTTCCTTTGCGGGCTGCTCGTGATCATCTTTTCTGCCCGTGCGTCCAAAAAATCGCTTTATATATTGACGACGGCGGGGATACTTTGCATGATGGCGGTGCTGCACGCCTATGTGAAGCCAGAAACGGCGCAGATTAAATTCCTTGCGTATATAAAGGAAGCGTTTCAGCTTGGCCTTACGGAGCGAAAGGGCGGCGGTGTGTTTGGCGCGCTGCTTGCGTATCCTTCGCTGCTGCTTTTGGGCGAGGTAGGGCTTTACATCGCCTATTTTTCGATTTTGATCGTGATCGTGCTGCTGCTTACGCGCATATCCATACGAAGCGCGGGGCAGAAGGTCGGCAAAACCATCAAATCCGGCGTGGAAACCGCGGTAACTACGGCAAAAGAGCATAGGGCAAACCGTCCTGCGAAGCCCTCCGTGCTGGAGGACGACGATATGTTTTCCGAGGATCTCATGCAGGATCTGTTGGAGAACGCGCCATCGCCAAGACGAACGGTTCATAAAGGGACGAATGCCGCTCGAAGGAAGCCAAGGCAAAGCGAATTTGATCTTGACCTTCGCGTGGAGCCGTCCATACCGGAAGCGGATATAGGCATAAGGGATTTAAGCAAGGTTAAATACAACGATGAGGATATTGATTTTCTTCCCGTTTCCGGCGAACTGGCAAAGCGGAAGAAATCGCAGATCGAACAGGATATAGATGATATGATCGCGGCCTTTGACGTGCCGGACGCGACCGCGATCATCCCGCCCAAGGAGCGCAAGACGCGCATTTCCGAGAACGCGCCGGATGTTTCCGCACTGGACGATCTTGTATTGGGCGAAAAGCCGGTTGCACCCAAGGTAAAGCCCGCGCCGGCGCCCAAGAGCGTTGCAGCGGCTGACGTGCCGCCCATGCTGCCCATGCGGATAGAAGACGCGCCGCAAACCTATCAGTTTCCGCCCGTTACGCTTTTGAATAAACCAACGGTGAAGCACGGAAGCGGCAAGGATTCACCGGAAATGATGGGCAAGCTTTTGATCGAAACGCTGGAAAGCTTTAACATCAGCGCTCGCATTCTCAATATCAGCGTGGGACCCGTCATTACGCGTTTTGAGCTTCAGCCCGCGCAGGGTATCCGCGTGAGCCGCATCACCACGCTTTCCAACGATATCGCTTTGGCGCTGGCTGCGCCGCGTGTGCGTATCGAAGCGCCGATTCCGGGTAAGGCCGCCGTGGGGATCGAGATACCGAACCGGGACGTATCCGGCGTATTTTTGCGCGATGTTTTAGAAGCGCCAGAATTCAAAAACGCCAAATCTCAAATTACGATCGGCTTAGGCAAGGACATAGCGGGCAATATCATCACGACGGATTTGGGCAGGATGCCGCATCTTTTGATCGCGGGTTCCACAGGCTCCGGCAAGAGCGTTTGCATAAACGGCATCATTACAAGCCTGATCTATAAATCGACGCCGGAAGATGTGCGCATGATACTGATCGACCCCAAGGTGGTCGAATTAAAGGTGTTCGCCTCCCTGCCGCATCTGTACCTGCCGGTGGTGACGGAGCCTAAAAAGGCCGCAAGCGCGCTGAAATGGGCGGTTATGGAGATGGAACAGCGCTATAGAAAGATGTCCGAATGCAACGCGCGCGATTTGGCGCGCTACAATGCGTTGCAGAGCGATCCGGCGGAAAAGATGCCGCTGCTGGTGATCGTGATCGATGAGCTTGCCGATTTGATGATGGTGGCGGCTAAGGATGTGGAGGAATCCATATGCCGCATAGCCCAGCTTGGCCGCGCCTGCGGCATACATTTAATCGTCGCTACGCAGCGTCCGTCCTCGGACATTATCACAGGCTTGATCAAGGCGAATATTCCCTCACGGATCGCCTTTATGGTATCCTCCGCTGTGGATTCCCGCGTTATTATGGATTGCAATGGTGCGGAGAAGCTGCTTGGCAAAGGCGATATGCTCTTCCATGCAAACGGCGCCAGCAAACCCATCCGCGTGCAGGGCGCTTTTGTGTCGGATGAGGAGGTGGAGCGGATCATGGATTTCTTCCAAAAACGGGACGCCGCGCCAACCTTCAAAGAGGATAATTATTTAGAGGCGGTGTCTGCAACGACAGCCGGTCCCGTACAGGGGAACGGCAAGCAGGAGGATGAGCTGCTTGACGAAGCCGTGAAGATCGTGTTGGAAAGCGGACAGGCTTCAATATCCATGATACAGCGGCGTTTGCGGGTGGGCTATGCCCGTGCGGCACGACTGATCGATATCATGGAGCAGCACAAGATCGTAAGCGGCTTTGACGGAAGCAAGCCAAGAAAACTCCTGATTACCAGTTATGAGGAATATCTGCACATGAATAAAGGGGGAGAGCAAAGCGAATGAGAGTCGGCGTCGTATCGTTGGGATGCTCAAAAAACCTTGTTGATTCGGAGGTCTTGCTTGGCGAACTATGTGCGCGCGGCTTTACCGTTACGCCGGAGGCCGCAAGCGCGGAGGTCATTATTATCAATACCTGCGGCTTTATTGAGCCGGCCAAGCAGGAATCCATCAATACGATACTGGAAATGGCGCGTTATAAAGAGGCGGGGACGTGCCGCCTTTTGGTGGTCTGCGGCTGCTTGAGCCAACGATACAGACAGGAGCTGGAAGCGGAAATGCCGGAGGTCGATCTATTTTGGGGCGTGAAGGATCAAAAGGGGCTGGCCGAACAGATTGCCGCACGCGTGCATGTTTGCGCGGATGCTGCAAACGCGTCGGTGCGCGTGCTGACAACCCCGCCGTACCGGGCTTACTTGCGTATAGCGGACGGCTGCGACAACCGCTGCGCTTATTGCGCGATTCCCCTGATTCGCGGCGGACGCGTGAGCGTGCCTATGGAAAAGCTCATCGAGGAGGCCGAGGCGCTGGCTTCGCGCGGCGTAAAGGAGCTTACGCTGATCGCGCAGGACACCTCCGCTTACGGTTTGGATTTATATGGGAAGCCCGCGCTTTCCGCGCTTTTAAAGGCGCTTGCAAAAATCGAGGCGCTGCACTGGATACGCGTGCTTTACACATACCCGAACACCGTGGATGCGGAACTGCTGGATACGATACAAAACGAACCGAAGATAGCAAACTATATAGACATGCCCATACAGCATATCGACGACGATATGCTTCGCGCCATGAACCGGCACGGCAGCAGCGCGCATATCCAAGCCGTTATGCAGAGCATACGGGAGCGAAACGCGGGGTTTATCCTGCGCACGACGGTCATGGTGGGCTTTCCGGGAGAAACGGAGGAACGATTCGGCCGACTGGCTGAATTCTTGAAAAGGCAGGGCATAGACCGCGTTGGCGCGTTCGCGTTTTCGCCGGAAGACGGAACCGCGGCGGCGGAGATGGAAGGGCAGATACCGGAGGCGGTCAAGCAAGCGCGCTTGGACGCGGTTATGCGCATGCAAAGCGAGATATCCTTACAGCGAAATGAGCGGCGCATCGGCGAGACCTGCGAGGTTTTGACGGAACGCGTACTGGAGAAAGAGGCGTATGGCCGCTCCTATGCGGAAGCGCCCGAGGTGGATGGGCTGATCCGCTTTGTCCGCACGGGCAGGACGCTGCACCCGGGCGACTTTACCATGGTGAAAATCACGGGCGCGAAGCCCTACGATTTGGAAGGAGAAGAGATTTGAAATTCTGGAAGGAAATGAATCTACCCAACAAGCTTACGATCATACGGATGGCGCTGATACCGCTTTTCATCCTTTGCTTTTATCTGCCGGTAAGGTGGTGGAACATCGTGGCGGCGGTTATCTTTGTCGCCGCGTACGCTACGGATACCTTCGACGGGTATTATGCGAGAAAGTATAATCTCGTTACCGACTTTGGAAAGCTTATGGACCCTATGGCCGATAAGATGCTTACGACAAGCGCTTTGATCATGTTGGTATACAAAAGCATGCTCTCGCCCATTCCCGCTCTGATCATCATTCTGCGGGAGTTTGTGATCAGCGGCTGCCGCCTTGTATGGGCGGGTAAGGGAAACGTGGTCGCGGCGAACTGGATCGGCAAGATGAAAACGGTTACGCAGTTTATTGCGATCGCGCTTATTCTTTTGCACGATCCGCTGGTCGAAGCTATAGGCTTCCCGCTGGATATGATCGTTCTATGGATATCCGTCGTATTGGCGGTATGGTCTATGCTGGATTACATACGAAAAAACAATAAATAAGCGTTTGGAGAAGAACATGAAGGCGGAATTGGTTTCGGTAGGCACGGAAATTTTAATGGGGCAGATCCTCAATACCAACGCACAGTATATCTCGCAGAAGCTTGCGGAGCTGGGCGTGGATATCTATGTACAGACGACCATCGGCGATAACCACGACAGGCTGGCGCAATGTATACGGGAGGGCTTGGAACGCGCCGATATCGTGATTTTGACGGGTGGACTCGGCCCCACGGCGGATGATTTGACAAAGGAAACGGCGGCGGACGTCATGGGGATGAAGCTGGAGTTTGACGAGGCGTCGCTGCATACGCTGAAGGTGCGTTTTGCCGCCATGCACAAGGATATGACGCCGAACAACCTCAAACAGGCCATGTTCCCCAAGGATTGCATCATCATGGCGAATCCGAACGGTACGGCGCCGGGCTGCATTATGGAGCGTGACGGCAAGGCTGTTGCGCTGCTTCCCGGACCGCCCAAGGAAATGGTTCCGATGTTTGAAAACCATTTGATGCCGTATCTGCAAAAGCGCAGCGGGCATATCCTGTATTCCCGCGTCATGCGAATATTCGGCAAGGGCGAGTCGCAGGTGGAATACGCGATACGGGATTTGATGGCGCGGCAGAGCAATCCCACGATAGCGCCTTATGCAAAGACAGGCGAGGTGACGCTGCGCGTAACCGCGCAGTGTAAGGACGCGGCGGAGGGCGAGGCCCTCGTGGAGCCTGTGCTCGCACAGATACAGGAAATCGTGGGCGACGTTGTGTACGCCACGCACGATGAGGAGCTTTGCGAGGTATGCGTAAAACTTCTTAAACAGGCGCAGCGGACGGTGGCAGTCGCGGAAAGCTGCACGGGCGGCATGCTTTCTTCTATGCTGGTTTCCGTTCCGGGATGTTCCGATTGCTTTATCGAGGGGGCTGTGACCTATTCGAACCAAGCCAAGACGGCGCGGTTGGGCGTAGCGGAGAAAACGCTTGCCGGCTTTGGCGCCGTAAGCGAAGAAACGGCGCGCGAGATGGCGGAGGGACTTCGTAAAACGAGCGGCGCGGATTACGCGCTTTCCACGACCGGCATCGCGGGCCCCGACGGCGGGACGGCGGATAAGCCGGTAGGACTTGTCTATGTAGGACTTGCGACGCCGGAAGGAACGAAGGTCGCAAAGCTTTCGCTATCCGGTGCGCGCGAACGGATACGGCATATCGCCTGCCTGAACGCGCTGGACATGCTTAGGCGGGCGCTGATAGAGCAATGATGTGGGTTTGATCGATACAAAAGAAATATTTCAAGAAGGACGGAATAACTGCATGGCTATGGAGAAGCAAAAGGCATTGGAGATGGCGTTGAGCCAGATCGAAAAACAATTCGGCAAGGGCGCTGTTATGAAATTGGGAGACGCGGCGGGGAAAATAGCCGTGTCCACGATTCCCTCCGGCTGCATGGCGCTTGACTACGCGCTGGGCGTCGGCGGTATCCCGAGAGGCAGGATTATCGAGATATACGGGCCGGAATCCTCCGGTAAAACCACACTTGCCCTGCATGTGATCGCGGAGGCGCAGAAGCTTGGCGGTACGGCGGCTTTTGTGGATGCGGAGCATGCGCTCGACCCTGTTTACGCGAAGAATTTGGGCGTAATGGTAGATGATCTTTACGTTTCGCAGCCGGACACGGGCGAGCAGGCGCTGGAGATCACGGAATCGCTGGTGCGCAGCGGCGCGATCGATGTGATCGTAATCGATTCCGTGGCGGCGTTGGTGCCCAAGGCTGAAATAGAGGGGGATATGGGCGATTCGCACATGGGCTTGCAGGCAAGGCTTATGTCGCAGGCGCTGCGCAAGCTCGCGGGTGTGACGAGCAAGTCGAACACCATCGTGATCTTCATCAACCAGCTGCGTGAAAAGATCGGCGTGATGTTCGGCAACCCGGAGACGACAACGGGCGGCAAGGCGCTGAAGTTCTACGCTTCCATACGCATGGATGTGCGCAAGATCGATTCGATCAAAAACGGCGCGGATGTGGTTGGAAACCGCACGCGCGTAAAGGTCGTCAAAAACAAGGTCGCGCCACCCTTCAAAACGGCGGAATTCGACATCATTTATGGCGAGGGCATATCCAAGGAAGGCTCGATTCTCGATATGGCGATCGATCAGAAGGTGATCGAAAAGTCCGGCGCTTGGTATTCCTACGGCGACATGCGCATGGCGCAGGGACGCGATAACGCGAGGATATTCTTAAAGGATAATAAAGAGCTTTGCGACGAGATCGAAGGAAAGCTTCGCCAGAATTTGGAAGCGGCGCGCAAGGCGGCTGCGGAAAAGGAAAACAAAGCGGACGAGGAAACGCCGCTGGAATAAACGGATATAGGTGAAATCCTGCATCCTTGACATTTGATTGGAAATGTTTATAATAAAATTCGAGTGATTATGTAGGTGTGTAATTTCATATATTTTATGAAGTTTGTCCATACATACTGTCATACACGGCATTGATATAGAATAGGTGGAGGTGTTAGTTAACCTGTGGGTAATTTCATAATCCCCCTGATCGTAGGGGCTTTAGCATTGGCGATCGGTTCGTTTGCCGGATACTACTACAGAAGAAACATCGCGGAGGCGAAGGTAGCAAAGGCAGAGGACGCCGTACGAAAGATGATTGACGATGCGCAAAAGCGCGCGGAAACATTAAAGAAGGAAACGCTGCTGGAAGCGAAGGAAGAAGCGTACCGGATCAAGAGCGATAACGAGAAGGAGCTTCGTGATCGCAGGGCGGAGCAGCAGAGAACCGAAAGAAGACTGCTCCAGCGCGAAGAGATGCTGGATAAGAAGATGGACAGCATCGAGCAGCGCGAAGAAGCGCTCACCCAGCGCCAGAAGGAAACGGAAGCGATGGAAGCCTCCGTGCAGGAAGTACATGATAAACAGCTCAAGGAGCTTGAAGCCATATCGGGATTGTCTATGGACGAGGCAAAGGAGATATTGCTCAGCAACGTAGAGCGTGATGCACGGCATGAGGCTGCCGTCATGCTGCGGGATATCGAAGCGAAAACCAAGGAAGAAGCCGATAAAAAAGCGCGCAACATCATAACGCTGGCCGTGCAGCGCTGCGCTGCCGATCATGTGGCGGAAACGACGGTTTCCGTTGTGCCGCTTCCCAACGACGAGATGAAGGGTCGCATCATCGGCCGCGAGGGTCGCAACATCCGCACGCTGGAGACGGCGACGGGCGTGGATCTGATCATCGACGATACGCCCGAAGCGGTGATTCTGTCCGGCTTTGATCCAGTCCGGCGCGAAATTGCGAGAATCGCGCTGGAAAAGCTGATTCTTGACGGACGCATTCATCCCGCGAGGATCGAGGAAATGGTGGAAAAGGCCCGCAAAGAGGTCGATACGCAGATACGCGAAGCGGGCGAACAGGCTATTTTCCAAACGGGTATTCACGGCTTGCATCATGAGCTTGTAAAGCTTCTTGGCAGAATGCGGTATCGCACAAGCTACGGGCAGAACGTATTGAAGCATTCCATTGAGGTTTCCCATATAGCCGGCATGATGGCGGCGGAGCTGGGCGCAAACGTGGCGCTTGCCAAGCGCGCGGGTCTGCTGCATGATATCGGCAAGGCTGTGGATCATGAGGTCGAAGGGCCGCAC
>JAQVRG010000043.1 GCA_028701165.1 Eubacteriales bacterium
TTATCTTTGGGGCAACTACGGCAAGCCCATGCTGTTTGCGCCCTTAACGCTGCATCCGGAGCGTTTTCCCGACGTTATCCGCCTTGCGGCGGCAGATTGGGAAAGCCGGGGCTATGAGGCGGCCTTCTACGGCGTGACCGACGCGCACAAGGCGTATTATGAGGCCGCGGGCTTTACGCTTTCGGAGGATCGAAGCAACGCGGATTATGTATATGATACGGAAAGCCTGATCACCCTGAAGGGAAAGGCTTATCACGGCAAACGCAATCATATCAACCGGTTTTTGGAAAGCCATACCTTCATCTACGAGCGGCTGACCCCGCAGATGGCGGACGCCTGCATGGAGGTATACGACGAATGGATGGCGGATAAAGCGGAACCGTACGCGGCGGAACGGCGCGCGACGCAGGTTGCTTTATCCAACATGAACCAGCTGGGCTTAAAGGGCGGTGCGATCCGCGTGGACGGCGTGATGACGGCGTTTACCATCGGCGAACGTCTGCGGGAGGATATGGCCTTGATTCATATTGAAAAGGCGGTGGACATGCCGGGTATGTTCCCGCTTATCAACCGGGAATTTTTAGCCCACGAATTCGCGGATGTACGCTATGTCAACAGGGAAGAGGATATGGGGCTGCCGGGGCTGCGCCGCGCGAAGATGTCCTATGCGCCGGAACGGATGATCAACAAGTATATCGCCCGGCGATAATTGGAAATAATGCCGCGCACGCCTTGACGCAAGGGCGGTTTTTCGATATGATGATATATGTGAATTTGCGGCGACGCGAGTCTAGGCCGCTTTCAACAATAAGAATAAGCAACAAAGGACGGTAAAAAATTCTATGCCAGCAGCAACAACACAGGGTATCGGCAGTTTCTTCAGCTCCGGCGGTCTTCTGATCATCATGCTCATCGCTATGTTCGCCATCATGATCATTCCCCAGCGTAAGCGTGAAAAGAAGGTCAAGGAAATGCTCGCGGCCATCAAGGTAGGCGACCGCATCCGTACCATCGGCGGCATCTACGGCACCGTAAGCGCGATCAAGGACGACGTCATCACCGTGATGGTAGGCCCCGACAAGATTCGTCTCGTATTCACGCGCGGCGCGATCGCCAACGTGGAAAACGTAGCGGCGGAGAACACCATGACCGAAGAGGTCAAGGAGATCAACGAGTAAAACGCGATAGATTGCCTTTTGGCGCGGCTTTTGCCGCGCCTTTTTATATATGTCTAAACCGCTGGTGAAACGGTTGACACACGCCCTAAAATAAGATAATCTAATATCGATACCAAGGTATTATTTTGATAGAAAGAGGTTTGTTGCTATGGCTGACATGACAGGGCGTGTTGTTCTGGTTACCGGCGGCGGTAAAGGCATTGGATTCGGTATCGCAAAGGCGTTTGCGAAGGCGGGCGCTTCCCTTGTGATCACCGGGCGCACCGCGGCGACGCTTGAAAAGGCGGCGGCGCAGCTTAAGGAGGACTACGGCGTTGATGTTTTGGCTTTGACGGCGGATGGCGCCGACGAGCAGGGCGTAAAGGACGTGGTCGCCAAGGCGATCGAGCGCTTTGGCAAGCTGGATGTGCTGGTCAATAACGCGCAGGCTTCTAAGTCCGGCAAGATGCTGGTGGAGCACAGTAAGGAGGACTTTGACCTTGCGATCAATTCCGGCTTGTACGGCGCGTTCTTCTATATGCGCGAAGCGTATCCCTACCTGAAGGAATCCGGCCATGGGCGCGTCATCAATTTTGCGTCCGGCGCGGGTCTTTTCGGCAAGCCCGGCCAATCCTCCTACGCGGCCGCCAAGGAAGGCATCCGCGGTTTGTCGCGCGTTGCCGCGACCGAGTGGGCGGCGGACGGCATCACCGTCAACGTGATATGCCCGCTGGCGATGACCGAGCAGCTTGCGGCATGGAAGGAAGCCTATCCCGAAGTATATGCGCAGACCATCAAGGGCATCCCCATGGGGCGCTTTGCGGATCCCGAAAAGGATATTGGCGCTATGTGCGTTCTTGTTGCGTCCGATGAGACCGCGTATATGACCGGCGAGACCATCACGTTGCAGGGCGGCAGCGGCCTCCGGCCGTAACCTTGCAGGCGGTCTAAGGCCGTGAGGCCTTGGAAGCGGCGCGCGCTTTGAGCCCTGTAACGATCCCGGAATTTTTCAGGCCGACGGTGAAAACCGGCGGCCTGCTTTTGCATGATTCGCTTTCGGAACGCATAGGTTGTAACATCCCTGCGAAGGAGGAAAGATCATGCAAATCGGTACAAAAGGGAATACGCTGCTTATGGTGCTGCTGAAAGCCTCTTTTTTGGGCGCGGCGGCAAGCTTTGCACTTCTGCTGCTGTTCGCGCTGGCGCTGCAAAAAAACTGGTTGCAGTTAAGCGCGCTGGGGGTCATGACAGTGGCGATCAAGGTGGCGTCGGCCGCCGCGGCGTCCGCGCTTGCGGTCGGGTTGTATAAGCGGCGCGCGTGGCTGGTGGGCGGGCTTGCGGGGCTTTGCTACGCGGCGCTTGCGTTTTTGTTGTTTTCCGTTATGTCCAAGAGCTTTTCGATATCGCTGGGGATCTTGAGCGATCTTGGTACGGGCGCGCTCGCGGGCGTTTTCACGGCGCTGCTCATACGCATGTTTCGATAGGCTTTCAGGCGCTTTCATGCTATACTATAGTCCTATGGAATTGTTTGTGCAAAACGAAGCGTATAGTGGACAAGCCCCGCGCATAAAGGGCGTATCGCCCATGCTCGCGGCGCTGCTTGCAAAGCGCGGCGTTGTGGGCGCGGCGGCTGTACGCGCCTTTTTAGAACCGAACACGGAGGATCTTTTCGATCCTTTTCTCTTTTCAGGCATGGCGGACGCCGTTTCCCGCGTGCGTCAGGCGCTGGATAGGCACGAACGCATATGCGTTTACGGTGACTATGATGTGGACGGCGTATGCGCGGTAAGCACGCTCGTGATGTGCCTTCGCAGGCTGGGCGCGGAGGTTTGTTATCATATCCCTTCCCGCCACAACGAGGGCTACGGCATGAATATAGGCGCTGTGGAGGCGCTGGCCGAACAGGGCGTCCGGCTGATCATCACGGTGGATAACGGCGTGAAGGCGTATGACGAGGCGGCGCGCTGCTATGAGTTGGGGATGGAGCTTGTGATTACCGACCATCATATCAGCGGGGAAACGCTGCCCCGCTGCGCCGCCGCGGTCTGCCATACGCTGCCCGGCGACGGCTATCCCAATAAGGATATCTGCGGTGCGGCGACGGCCTTTAAGCTCGTGCAGGCGCTTGCGGGCTTTGATGAGGCGAAACGCTATCTGCCGCTTGCGGGTCTTGCAACGGTGGCGGATCTGGTGCCGCTGCTGGGAGAAAACCGCGTGATCGTATCGGAAGCCTTGCGCATGCTCAACCGCGGCGAAGCGCCCGCGGGTCTTTTGGCGCTGGCGCGCGAGGTCGGCGGCAACGGTATCTTTACGTCGCGCCATTTGGCGTTTGGCTTTGCCCCGCGCATCAACGCGGCGGGAAGGCTGGGGGACGCGTCGCTTTGCGTGGAGCTTTTGTGCGGCGAGGACGAGGCGGAAACGGCACGGATCGCGGCGGCGCTTAGCGCCTTGAACGCCCAACGCCAAAGCGAGGAGCTTTCGATCTGCGCCGAAGCGTACGCGGCGCTGGACGCGTCAGACTTGACAGAGCGCCGCACCATCGTCCTCAAAGGGGACTGGAACAGCGGCGTGATCGGCATCGCGGCGACGCGCGTTGTGGAAAGGTACTACCGGCCGGCTATTCTCTTTTCCGAAAAGGACGGCGTGCTCACGGGCAGCGCGCGCTCCATCGACGGCGTGCATTTGTATGCGGCGCTTTTGCAATGCGCCGATCTGTTCGTTCGCTTTGGCGGCCACGCGGCGGCGGCGGGCGTTACGATGGACGCTTCGCATTACGAGGCGTTCTGCGAACGCTTTGAGGCGGCGGTGCGTTTTCTTGCGCCGCAGGAGGCGGCGTTTGTGCCTAAGCGCGCCTATGAGCTTGAAGCGCCGTTAGAGGACGTGAATATGGGGCTTGCCGAGGATATCGAACGCCTTGCGCCCTTTGGCGCCGGCAATCCAAGGCCGCTTTTTCGCATACGCGGCGCATATCTTCGGAACTTGAAGCGCATGGGCGACGGCAGCCATCTGCGGGGGACGCTCGCGGCGGGGACGGCGACGCGCTCCTGCACGCTTTTTAACATGCGCGGCGCATGGGACGCGCTGCTCGCCATGGATCGGTGCGATCTCTTATGCGCCCCCGCCGTAGACGTTTGGAACGGCGCGCGCAGCCTGCAGATACAGCTCAAGGCGGTTCGCGCTTCCCTTCCCGATGATACGGACGCTTATATCGACGCGCATCAAACGAAATTTGTTGATGCTTTTTCGCGCAACATCCTATATAATATTACCCGTGGTGATTTGGCCTTTTCACACGCGGCGGCGGACGAATGGCTGAAAGCGGCGCTGGACGAACATGGCGCCGGCACGCTTACGCTCTGCTTTACGCCCGCGGGCGCGAAGCGTTTGCTGTGTAGTATGGATGTGTATGCGCGCATGGACGTTGCCTTTTTTTGCGAACCTAAGACATCCTGCGCCTACAACGCGGCGGTGCTTGCGCCGGTGCTCGATGCAATGGAACCTTGGCGCTATAGGCGGATTCTTGTCTACGATACGCCGGTATTCCCAGGCGTTGCGCGGCGCCTTCAAGAGATCGCGCCCCATGCCAAGCTCGTGCTTGCGAAAACGCGGGAAGCGGACGCGGCGGCGCTTCGGGAAGCGCTTTATTTGGACAGAGAAGGAATGGCGCTTATGTACCGTGCGTTTCGCTTAGCAAAACGGCGGTTTTATAACCGGGAGGAGCTGGCTGATTTTTTAGCCCGCGAAACGCGCCTTTCGCGCACGCTCTGCGCTTTGGGCGCGGATATTCTGTTAGAGCTGGGCTTTGCCCATGCGCATAACGGTATAGAGCTAATCCCCGACGCGCCTAAAAAGCCGTTGGAGGAAAGCGCGACCTATCGCGCCCTGCAAGCGCTGCGGGACGCACAATAAGGAGGAAATATGGATCTCAAGACCGCAATCCGCAACATCCCTGATTTTCCCAAGGAGGGTATCCTTTTTTACGACGTGACTACGCTGCTCCAAAACAAGGACGCGTACCATGAGATGATCGACCGGCTCGTCGAAAGCCTCAAGGGAAAACAGGTGGACATCGTGGTGGGGCCGGAAGCACGGGGCTTTGTGATAGGCTCGGCGCTTGCCTACGCCCTGCGCGCGGGCTTTGTGCTGGCGCGCAAGCCCGGGAAGCTTCCCTATAAGACCATGGCGTATGAATACGATTTGGAATACGGCACGGATTCGCTGGAGATCCATGTAGACGCGATCCCCAAGGGCGCCAAGGTCGTCGTGGTGGATGATCTGCTGGCAACGGGCGGTACGGCGCTTGCGGCGATACGGCTTGTGGAGCAAGCGGGCGGCGAGGTCGTGGCGGCGCGCTTTGGCATAGAGCTGGAGGACCTTGGCGGCAGAGCGTTTCTGAAGGATTACGACGTAGAGTCGATTATTAAGTACGAAAGCTGAAGGAGAAAAAGCGGCGTACAACGGGTGAAAAAGATGGACGAAACCGCGACCGCGCTGGCGGTACAATATGTGGACGATGCGCTGATGACGCATTGCAGTCCGCGCTTCAGTCCGGAGGACATGGAGCTTTTAGCGCACGCCATCGATTTTGCGAAAAAAGCGCACGCGGGGCAAAAACGCGAATCGGGCGAGCCTTACTATGTGCATCCCGAGGCCGTAGCCATGATGCTTTACGATATGGGCATGGACGCGCATACGGTCATAGCGGGGCTTCTGCACGACGTGGTGGAGGACTGCGCGACCAGCGTGGATATGCTGCGGGATCTTTTCGGCGAGGATATCGCCGGGATGGTGGACGGCGTCACCAAGCTTACCAAAACCAGCAACAGGGAGCTTTCGGCGAAGGAGGATCAGGAGGCGGACAACCTTCGCAAGATGTTCCTTGCCATCGCCAAGGATGTGCGCGTCGTGATCATCAAACTCACGGACAGGCTGCACAATATGCGCACGCTCGGCTATTGCAGCGAAGCCAAGCGCGTGCGCAAGGCCAAAGAAACGCTGGACGTTTACGCGCCGCTTGCGCATCGCTTCGGCATGGGCGCTATGAAGTGCGAGCTGGAGGATCTTTGCTTCTCCTTTATTTGGCCGGACGAATATAAAAAGCTGCAGGCGGAGCTTGAACCCTCGCAGTCCGCGCATATGGAAACGCTCAACAACGCCATGCAGGTCATCCGCGACAACTTGGACAAGGCGCATATCAAAGCGCAGATCAACGGCAGGCCTAAGCACCTCTACAGCATCTATAAAAAGGCCGTGCGGCAGAATAAAAGCCTTAACGAAATCTACGACCTGATCGCGGTGCGCGTGGTGGTGGAGACCATCAACGACTGCTACGCGGCGCTGGGCATCATTCATTCCCTTTGGAAGCCCATGCCCGGCAGGTTCAAGGATTATATCGCCATGCCGAAAACCAATATGTACCGCTCGCTGCATACGACGCTCTTTAGCAAAGAGGGTATGCCCTTTGAGGTGCAGATACGCACCTTTGAGATGCACCGCACGGCGGAATACGGCATCGCGGCGCATTGGATGTACAAGGAAGGCCGCTCGTCGCAGGACGAGATGGACAGCAAGATGGCGTGGCTGCGCGAGGCGCTGGAGCTTGAAAACTATTCGGAATCCACGCTGGAATTTGTGGACAGCGTGCGCAAGGATTTCTTTAGCGACTATGTGTATGTCCTCACGCCGCAGGGCAAGATCATCGATTTGGTCACGGGCAGCACGCCGCTGGATTTCGCCTACCGGATACACACGAATGTCGGCCATCACGCGCGCGCCGCGCGCGTCAACGGCGCGCTTGTAAAGCTTGACTATAAGCTGAAGACCAACGACGTTGTGGAGATACTGACCAATCCCCAAGCGGCGCCCAGCCGCGATTGGCTCAAGCTCGTCAAAACCCAGCAGGCCAAAGCGAAGATTCGCCAATGGTTCAAAAAGGCCAATCGGGAAGAAAACATACAGCGCGGCAAAGAAATGCTTGCGGACGCGGCGAAGCGGCAGGGACGGAACCTGTCCGAGCTTACCAAGGACGAGTATTTTGCCGATATCATCAAACGCTTCAACATGAGCGAGATGGATGACGTTTACGCCTGCATAGGCTACGGCGGCATCACGACGGGGCAGGTGCTTCACCGTCTCATCGAGCAGTACCGCAAGGAGGAGCGCACGGCGGCCTTGCAGGCGCGGCTTGCGGCGCAGGATCAGGCCGTACACAACATCACCACCACGCACGACTGCGGCATTATCGTGCGCGGCGAGCCCAACATGGTGGTGCGCTTTGCCCAATGCTGCACGCCGCTGCCGGGCGATCCCATCATAGGCTACATCACGCGCGGGCGCGGCGTTTCCGTGCATAGGGCGGACTGCCCCAATGTGAAGGATCTTTTGCTGGACGACGATCGGATCATCGAGGTGGAATGGGCGCAGAACATCCGCGCTTCCTATACGGTGTCCATCCAGATTGCCGGTACGGAGCGCGCGGGCTTACTGATGGACATTTCGCAGGTTTTAAGCTCCATGAACATCTCCATCAAGAGCATGAACGCCAAAACGGACACGGACGCCAACATGGTCACCGTTCGTATGTCCTTCGATGTAAACAACGCCGAGCAGTTGAGCAGCATCGTCAAAAACCTGCGCAAGGTCAAGGGGATCGCGGATGTATTCCGCATCAATGTATAAACGGAGGAGAGAAAGAGTATGCGAGCGGTCGTACAGCGGGTCAAATCGGCTTCCGTAAGCGTAGGCGGGAAGGTCATAGGCTCGATCGCCAAGGGCTATATGGTGCTCTTAGGGGTGGAGGATGTGGATACGGCGGCGGATATGGAGTATATCTGCGACAAGCTGTTGGGGCTTCGCGTATTTGAGGACGCCGAGGGCAAGATGAATCTGGATATTACGGATGTGGGCGGCGGTATTTTGCTGATCTCGCAGTTCACGCTTTACGGGGACGCCCGCAAGGGGCGGCGTCCCAGCTTTATCAAGGCCGCGCGGCCGGAAACGGCGATTCCCCTGTATGAGGCGGCGATCGCGCGGCTTGGCGCAACGGTGCCGGTGGAAACGGGCGAATTCGGCGCCGAAATGGACGTGGCGCTCGTTAACGACGGCCCCGTTACCATTTTGCTGGACAGTAAAAAAACCTTTTAAGGAAGGGATTATGGAAGTCAAACGCTTGGGTACGGGGCATTGGGGTACGAACACCTATGTGCTCTACGGCAAAACGCCGGGGGAATGCGTCGTGATCGACCCCGCGGGCGACACGCCCGTTACGGATTTTATAGCGCAAAACGGTCTGCGCTGCACGCATATCCTTTTAACGCACACGCATTTTGACCACATCATGGGCGTAGCGGCACTCAAGGCTGCTACGGGCGCTTTGGTCTGCGCGCATGCCATAGACGCGCCGGGACTTCATGATCCGGCGGTGAGCCTTGCGAAAATGGCTTGGTGTACGATAGAACCGTGCGAAGCGGACGTTGTTTTGCAGGATGGCGATACGGTGGAGGCGGCGGGCTTTGCGCTGCATGTGCTGCATACGCCGGGACACACGGCGGGCGGCGTTTGCTATGTGCTCGAGGAGCCTGAAAAGGTTATCTTTTCCGGCGACACGCTGTTTTACAGAAGCGTTGGCCGCAGCGATCTCGCCTATGGCGATGAGAAGGCGCTTTTAAGCTCTGTTAACGATAGACTCTTTACGCTGGAAGGGGATTATGCGGTCTACCCCGGTCACGGTCCCGCGACAAGTCTCGCGGCGGAAAGGCTCAACAATCCTTTTTCGTACCAAAGAGGCCGTACCCAATGAGCATTTCTCTTTATACCAACACGACCTTTTATAACGATATCGCCGAGGAGCTGCGTCTGTTTACGGACGCAGCCGTCGTCTGTGCCGAAGCAGCGGAGCAGGCGGATGTTACCGTGCTGCTGGACGGGTGGACGGCGGCGGCGCGCGCGCGCCTTGACGCGGGCGACGCGGCATATACCTATACGCACCCGGCTGTTTCGGGTTCGCCGCTCGTGGTCAAGCGCTATCAGAAACGGTGTGTCAAGATCGCGGCCTTTCGCAT
>JAQVRG010000044.1 GCA_028701165.1 Eubacteriales bacterium
GCAATGCCCTCCGCCGCCGCAAGCGCAAGCTCTTGGTTGCGTCCGCCAAGCCCGTTGCCGGTCAGCTTTACGACGGTCTCCCCGCCGACGATGAACGCAAGCGGCGTTTCCGTTCCCGCGTGAAAGCGCGCCACAGACGCAAGAGAGCGCCCCGCTTCCCGGGCGATACAATCCATGGAAGCCGTGAGCACCGTGGGCGCGTAGCCCAGCGTTTCGCAAACCTCCGCCGCCTTTTTGCATAGCTGCCGGACGCTACCCGTGATGACGGTTTCCGTGTTCGTAAGCGTCTTGGGCGTTTCCTGCTCCAAGGCGCGCAGGGCTTCGCTTGAAAAGCGCAGCGCGTACTTTTCTCGGATGGCAAGCGCTTGGGCGCAGGTGGAAGCGTCCGCGACGGCGGGACCCGAGGCGATCATATCGAGCGGATCGCCCAAAATATCCGAAAGCACGACGGAAAACAGCCGCGCCGGCATACAGTGCGAAGCAAACCTCCCGCCCTTGACGCGGGAAAGGCGCTTGCGCACCGTATTCATCTCCACAATATCCGCGCCGCAGCCGAGCATTTGCTTGGTAATATCCTGTAGCTCCTCCTCGGATATGACGGGGGATTCAAACAAGGCCGAGCCGCCGCCCGAAAGCAAAAACAGCACCGTGTCCGTTTCGCGCAAGCTCTCGGTCAATGCAAGCGCCTCCTGCGTGGCCGCAAAGGAGTTCGCGTCCGGGATGGGATGCCCCGCCTCGCGTATGCGCAAAGCCCCGATCTCACCCTTGGCGTGGCCGTATTTGGTGATGACGACGCCGTCCTCGATCCTTCCGTCCAGCGCGGCGTACGCCGCTTGCGCCATCTGCCACGCGGCTTTGCCCGCGGCGACGAGAAATACCCGTCCCGTAAAGACTTTGCCCTCCAGCGCGCGCGCCACGGCGGCGTCGGGCAGGGCGGAACGAATCACCGCGTCGATGATCGTTTGCGCGTCTTTTCGCATCGCGTCTTTTTCCTTCACTGCTATTCCTCTCCTTCGATCAAGCTAGTATAGATACAGGGCGATCCCTTTTTCATGCCGCATTCGTCGCAGTTGGTCGCGTTGCAGCGCGCGCGCATACAGTCATAGCACAGCGCGCAGCCGGGGATGTAGCAGCTCGAGGAAACATAGAGATTGGCGATCTCGGGGTGCGGCCAAACCATATCGCACCCACAAGCCGCGCAATGCAGCTCCGACGCTTGCTCCTCCGGCGGGTTGATGGTATCGTCGGCTGCAATGTACCACCAATCGATCATACGGCGCGCCTGCATCGCCGCAAGCCCCGCCGCCTCGATTTGCTCCGCAGTCGCGTTCTTGGGGCAGGAAAAAAGGAATTCCTTCTCCTCGCCGGACGCGGTTTTGATATAGCCTACATAGTCTCGCATGTCTTTTCTCCCCGCGCGCTTACGCCTCCGCACAGCAGCCGTCGATGGCGGCAAGCTCCTGTGCGCTGAATGGCTTTTCGGTCAGTATGCCCAAATTTTCCTTGATCTGCAAGGGCTTTGACGCACCGATCAGCACGCTCGTCACCACGCCGTCGCGCAAAACCCAGCGAAGCGCCATCTGTGCAAGCGTTTCCCCGCGCGAAAGCGCAAGGTCGTTGAGCGCAAGGATACGGCGCAGCGTTTCCGGCGTTAGGCTTGCGGGCTTGAGATACCGCCCGTCGCGCGCCATGCGGCTGTCCGCCGGAACGCCGTGCAGATACTTGTCCGTAAGCAGCCCCTGCGCAAGCGGGCTAAAGGCAATGACGCCCTTCCCCGCCGTCTGCGCCGCGCGCTTGAGCCCGTTTTGCTCGACCCTCCGATCCAGTATAGAATACCGGCATTGGTTGATGATGAAGGGGCAGCGCAGCGCGTCCAATATGGCGGCGGCGCGCAGCATGGTTTCGCCATCGTAATTGGATAGGCCGATATAGAGCGCCTTCCCCTGCCGCACAATATCCGATAACGCAAGCATGGTTTCCTCCAGCGGCGTGTCCGGATCGGGTCTGTGGTGATAGAAAATATCCACATAGTCTACGCCAAGGCGGCACAGACTTTGGTCAAGGCTCGCGATGAGATACTTGCGACTGCCGTGGTCGCCATACGGCCCCGGCCACATATCGTAGCCCGCCTTGGTGGAAAGCAGCAGCTCGTCCCGATAGGCGCGCAGCTCCTCCCGAAGGATGCGCCCCAGCGTCGCTTCCGCCGCACCGTAGGGCGGACCGTAGTTGTTGGCGAGGTCAAAATGTGTGATCCCGTAATCAAACGCCGTAAAGCAAAGCGCGCGCGCGTTGGAAAAATCGTCGTCCGCGCCGAAGCCGTGCCAAAAGCCAAGCGATACAAGCGGCAGCTTCAAACCGCTTTGCCCGCAGCGCGCGTAGCGCATAGCTTGATACCTTGCAGCGTCAGCCGTATACTCCATGCGCGCCTCCTATGATTTTTGCGCCAGATACTCCAGCGCCTCCTTGTAGCCTGCAAACCCCTTACCGGTGATGGTTTTTTCACACGCCATGCCCGCGTAGGACACCTGCCGAAACGCTTCGCGCGTCTCCACGGCGGAAAGGTGCACCTCCACGGCGGGCAGCGCCACAGCCTTGAGCGCGTCCAGTATCGCGACGCTCGTGTGCGTATAGGCCGCGGGGTTGATAACGATGCCGTCCATCCTCCCATATGCCTGTTGTATGGCGGTCACCAGCGCGCCCTCGCTGTTGGATTGCACGCACTCCACCTGAACGCCAAGCGCGTCGGCGGCGCTTTGGATGTAAGCAAGCAGCGCTTCGTAGGTTTCCCGCCCGTAGATCGCGGGCTCCCGAATGCCCAGCATGTTGATGTTGGGGCCGTTGAGAACCAAGATGCTTCGCAAAAATACCACTCCTTACGATTTGTTTTTTGTCGTCCCAAGGCGCACCGCCTGAAAGGCGTTGCCCGTATAAACGGCGAAGCGGTTGCCGCCCGCCTGCTTGGCGCTATACATGGCGGCGTCCGCGTTGTGATAAAGATCGTCGTAGCTGTTCGCCATGCGTCCTGTGTAGGCGATCCCCGCGCTTGCGGACACCCCGATGGAAAGCTTGCCGTCGGTGATGCTTTGCTTGAGCCCGCGCACAAGCTGCTCTACCTTATCCTCGATCCAGCGCCGATTGCTGATCTCGTGAAAGAACACGATAAACTCATCGCCGCCAAGGCGCGCCACATAATCCTCACGGCGCAAGACGCTCCGAAGCGTCGCCGAGATGTTCATCAGCAGCTTATCGCCGTAGGCGTGGCCAAGATTGTCGTTGACGGCTTTAAAATGGTCGATGTCTATCAGCACTAGAGCGCACAGCTCATCCGTATCCTGCAAATACCCGCCGATGTCCCGCTCGGCGGCGCCGCGCGTATACAGCCGCGTAAGACCGTCCGTATCCCGCTGCCGCTTGATGCGCGTTTGGTAGCGCAGCTCCCGCAGCCTGTCGGCGGTATTCCTGCGCGAGGTAAAGCAGCTAAGCGCGAATGCCGTCAAGCCGCTTGCACAGTCCAAAAGCGCGCCCGGGTGCCCCTTTGTGTAGACGGCGCTCGCGCAGTACAGCAGCGTAACGAAAGCCCAGAACAGAGTTAGACGCCCCGGCTTGTCCAGTATCAGCAGGGCGGACGCGACCATCACGATACAAGGTGCGACGGCGCTGCCGTCCTGATAGGCAAAAAAGCTTAGGTAGATCGCGATTAGAAACGTGATAAAAAACAGCGTGTAATAGATTTCTATGGGAAAATCCCGCTGTCCCCGCATAATCAGCACGCAAAGCACCCTGCCCAGCACGCATAGCGCGGAAAGAAAAATATAAGCCGCGCGTCCGGCGCGCAGCATAGGCAAAAAAAACGAGCACGCCGAAAGCAGCGCGCACACGATGGCGCCGAACAGGCACGAAGCGCTGCATTGCGTGCAGTTAATAACGTTCAGCTGCAACTTGAATTGCCTGAACATAAAGGGCGGCGTTCTACCGTATTGGAATTGCCGAAGAAGACGCACAAGCAAGCCTTCCCCGGAGCGTTCCCGCGTTTCGATGATTCCGGCTCCTTCCCATGCGCAGTCTATTTATTATACCGTATCCGTCGGGAAATTGCGAGAGCCGCAATGGTATATCTATGGGGACGCTACCGGTAGCTTTCATCGTCAATATAACAATATCCGTATTCATGCTGCACGGCGGATGCCTTCGCGCTCGCCAACGCGTTGTTCAATACCTCCATATTCGGGAGAATATCGTCGGAACAGATAAGATTGCCCAGCGCTTTTTCCATTTCATACACGTTTTTTATAAGCACAGCCTGCGTCACGCGCTCCTTAATGGGGGTGTGCAAATAGGCTAAAATCAGCTGCAATATCGCGTTGGGAGAGCTGCCGTGCTCCCCGTAGAACAGATACACCAAGGCGCGTTTGCTTGAAACGGGTATTTGGATTAAAATCGTTTGTAACGCCGCTTGGATCTTTTCTTCTTCGTCCGTGCTTTTGATCGCGTTCAATTCATCCGGGAACATGTAGGAAAGATAGTATGGAAAAGGATTTGTTTGTAAGATGCGAAACCATTCAAGGCTTTGAAAAAAGGATGGCGAGCTAATCCCGCTCTCCCAGTTCTGTATGGTTTTTCTGGATACGCCCAGCTCTAACGCCATGTACTCCTGCGACCTTCGAGCCTTTATCCTCGCCTTCGCGTGAAAGCAGGCGAATCGGCACGCCCGCCCGGATCTGGATTCTTTCATTTTTACCCATCAATCATCTTTCTGCGGATTATGCAATTATGCAAAATTGATTTCATGCCTTACGCTTTGCCGGGCTGCCTAAACCCATACGCGTCCTAATTTGCCACGTTAATATGCTAAACTGACGTACTATATGAAATATACAACGTCTGCTTAGGGCTTGTCAATATAAATATTATGGCTGTAGGCTGCTCCGTGCCGGATTAAAGACCGGCGTACTCCATTTCCGCTCTTCTTTTTTCCTCTGTGACTGCAAGAAAATGGATAATGGTATCGCAAAGAAGTATCGGATCAATGGGCTTGACAAGGCGGGCGTTCATCCCCGCGCTCAAGATCGCATGCAGCATAACCGTCCCCGTGATGGAGGTTATGGCGATAATGGGCATGCTTTTCGCATCCGGCCTCGCAACCGCGCGTATTTTTCGAACGGCTTCAAGACCGTCCATCACCGGCATAATCACGTCGATAAGGATCGCGTCGTAGTAGAAGTGCGCCGTGTGCAAGAAGGCGCGCACCGCCTCCAAGCCGTTATTGACAATATCAACGTGGCAGCCGGCTGTTTCAAGTATCTTTTTTGCAAGCAGGCTGTTGATCTTAATATCATCGACCAGTAAAATGCGCTTGCCTCGCAGCTTGTCCAAGCCGCCGTGCTGTGCGAAAAAATTCTGCTCCGCAATGCCCTGTAACGTCATACTCCCTGCACCGCGCGCCTTCCTTCCGAAAATCATGAGAAAAAGACGACGCTTCTCCTTACTTTATATTCTATTGTTTAGCATACATTTTTATAAGAAAACTTGGTTCCTGCCTATGCGCTGTAGAATTTGTGCGCGTTTTGATGATCGACTAAACTTCCTGACCCTATCAATAGTAGCTAAACCATGGCTAAATTGCAGCATGCGGCGGAAACCAATTCTATTTTTTGTTTGAGTGAAATATGCTTACCTATTATCCTTGAAAAATGCGCAGCTATTTTCCCAAAGCAAAACTGCATGCAAACGAAACCCTTCGGCGCATCCCGCGCATCGCATCCTGCCCCGCCCGCAACGGCGTGTATATTGCGGAATCGATTCTTTTTATGGTATAATGTGTTAGTATTTTGGCGGTGTATACCCATTTTGGAGGCTACTTGAAGGGGACGCGCATAAAAAACAGCATATGCCTTTTCCTGTTTTTCCTTACGCTGTGCCTACCCGCGGGCTGCGCCCAAAGTAAGGCTATGGACGCGCTGCGCGAAAGCGCTCCCACGGGGACGCCTTCCTTCGACCCCGCGTCCCTTCGCATGCCGGAGGCGACGGGCGTACGCGTGCTGGAAAAAAACGGCGCGTACATGGATGCGTCCAACGCTTCGCAAGGCTATTTGATGGCGCGCTTTGAAAAGAGCGATATTCCGCATAAGATCGGCATTTCCACGGCGGAGGCCACCTATTATTATACGCTGCCCGAGGACGGCAGCTTTATCGTGTGCCCCTTGCAAATGGGGGACGGCGCGTATACCGTGCAGGTCTACGAGCACGTTTCCGGCACGAAATACAGCCCCCTTTGCAAATGGCCGCTGGACGTTGCGCTCGACGACGCGAAGCTTCCCTATCTCTATCCCAACCAGTTTGTGAATTACGACGCGGCCTCGGCTGCCGTCCGCGTTTCCTTTACGCAAAGCGCCGGCGCGAAGAACGATAGAACGAAGGCGGAGCAGCTCTACGCCTATGTCGCGCGCGCCATCGATTACGATTACGACAAGGCGGCGACGGTGCAGGACGGCTACCTTCCCGCGCCGGATCGGACGCTGGAGGAGAAAAAAGGCATCTGCTTTGATTACGCGGCGCTTCTTGCCTCGATGCTGCGCGTGCAGAACATTCCCGCGCGGCTGCAAATGGGAGAGCTTACGCCCGATAACGTCTACCACGCGTGGAATCTTGTGTGCCTGAACGACGCGTGGTATCTGATGGACGCGACGCTCGACGGGCAGGGCTATCGGGACGAGGATTATACGGCTGTTAAAAATTACTAAGCGATAAAGGCGGAAAATGCAATGTCCGATACGAAAAAACCCCCGCTCCTTCCCCCCGTCGAGGTGGCGCTGTTCTACGAACAGGCGGCCATGCTGCTTTCTGCCGGCATACCCTTGAGCGACGGCATGGAAACGCTGTGCGCGGGCTATGGCGACAGCCCCTTTGCGCGCGTGTTCGAGCGCATCGCCAACCGCGTGAAAATCTCCAAGCTGCACTCGGCGTTGAGCGAAGCGGGCGTTTTCCCTCCGTACATGACAAGCATGGTGCGCATCGGCGAGCGCACGGGCAGGCTGGAGGAAGTGCTCCGCATGCTTTCGCGCTATTATACTTGGGAATCGGAGATCGGCAAGGCGATTCAAAACGCCGTGATCTACCCCGCCGTGCTCATTTTGATGCTCGCCGCCGTTGTGGGCGTCTTGGTCGCGACGGTGCTGCCCGTGTTTGACCGGGTCTACGCAGGTCTTGGCCTGTCCGCGTCGCAAGCGGGCGGCGCTGCGATTGTGGGACGCGTGACGCTGCTTGTTATCGGCGCGGCGCTCGTTTTTGCAATCGTAATACTCCTTTTGCTTCGCACCAACGCGCGCGAGCGCGTGCTCGCCCTTCTCTCCAGAACCTTTCCGCCGTTCGGGCGCGTCATGCGGTATCTTGCCGCGGCGCGCTTCTCCTCCGCCATCGCCATCATGCTCAACGGCGGCTACGATATTGACGAAGCGCTGCGCCTTTCTACAGACGTAGCGCCCGACGCGCGCGCCCGCGCGGCAACGCAGGCCTGCCGCGAATCCATGCAACAGGGCGCGGGCTTTGCGCAAGCCGTCGCGGCGCTGGGCTTCTTCGATCCGCTCCACAACAAGATGCTCGTGGTGGGCGAAACCACGGGGCGCTTGGATTCCGCGATGGAAAAGCTCGCTTCCGTTTACCAAACGGAAGCCGATCAGGGCGTTTATTACCTCGTGTCCCTGATCGAGCCGCTGCTTGTGGCGCTTCTATCCATCGTGATAGGCGGCATACTCCTCTCCGTCATGCTGCCCATGCTCAACGTCCTTTCCGCCATGCTGTAAGGAGAAACCATGATGCGTACGCGACAAACGGCAAAACAGCGCCGGGGCGTGCTGCTCCCCGTGCTTTTGTGTATCCTCGTGCTGCTTCTGGCGCTTTCCTTTGTGGGACGGGTGGACAAGGGCGTGACCAAAGAGCAGACGGCGCAGCTAAAACAGGCGCTTACGCGCGCCGCCGTTACCTGCTACGCAATTGAGGGGCGCTATCCGCCCACGCTTGACTATCTATACGAAAACTACGGGGTAGAGGTGGACGCAAGCCGCTTTTTTGTGACCTACGACGTGCTGGGCGGCAATATCATGCCCACCATCGCCGTTTTGAGGAGGGGCGAATGGAAGTAAAGCAGACGCTGCCATTTTCCGGGCGCGCGCGGGGCGTTTTCGTCTTCGCGCTGCTTTGCGTATACGCCGTGACCGCCTGTTTGCTGCTGCTTTCCGGCTTGCAGGTGTACCGCGCGATCAAAGACAAATCCGCCGCCCATTATGAAGGACGCACCGCGCTTGCCTATGTGTTGGGGAAGCTGCGCAGCGACGCGACGCCCTCCGTGATGGGTACAAACGTGCTGCTCCTTTCCGAGAACGTGGGGACGAAACCCTACAATACCTACATATTCTGCCGCGACGGGCAGCTTTGCGAATACTTTGGCAGCGCCGCGCTAGCGTTTGACCCGACGCTTGGCGAACCGCTTGCCCGCGCAGCCGCCTTCAGCGTAACACAGGACGGCGCGCGCATCTACCTTACGCTGCTCGACGGCGCGGGAGAGGCGCACACCGCTTGCTTTGGGCAGCGCGCGCAAAAGGAGGTAGCGCCATGAAGCATCGTGTGGGCGTAAGCCCCATCTTGGTGGAGATGGTGTTTGTGCTGCTCTTCTTTTCCCTCTCCGCCGCCGTGATCGTGCAGCTTTTGGGCGCGTCCTCCATCCTAAGCCAAAGGAGCGCCGAAAAGAGCGGCGCGCTGCTTGCCGCGGAGAACGCCATGGAGCAGCTCCTTTCCGACCCCGTGGCGCTTTCGCGGGGGGACGCGCGCGTTTCGGACGGCGCGTATACGCTTTCTCTTCGCGTGACCCCCGCGCCCCAATCCAACGGCGTGTTCTACACGGTGGATTGTGCCGCGTTGAAAAACGAAAAAACGATACTTTCCCTACAAGGGGGTCGTTTTGTCGGCTCTTCGGTGACGCCATGAACGACCGTTTGCCTTCCAACGCCGGCGTGGGCGTCGCCTCCATCCTGCTGATCGTCGCGATGCTTTGCATGACCGTTTTTTCCATGC
>JAQVRG010000045.1 GCA_028701165.1 Eubacteriales bacterium
CGTCCCTGGAGGTTACCGAGGAGGATTGGGACAGAACCGTGGACGTAAACCTGAAGGGCTATTTCTTCGGCTGCCAGTGTGCCGCACAGAACATGATGAAAGACGACAAGGGCGGCGTGATCGTCAACATCGGCTCCGTCAACAAAAAGATCGTGACCATAGGCGAAACCGTATACGCGACGACCAAGGCCGGCATCTCCAAGATGACAGAGAACCTCGCCAGAGAATGGGGCCCCAGCAATATCCGCGTCAACTGCGTAGCACCGGGCAGCATCCCCACGCTCATGAACCAAAAGCAGTACGCGGATATCAAAGTGCATCAGGCGATGTGCGATAAATTGCCGCTTCGCCGCAGGGGACAAGCCGACGAGATCGCGGACGCGGTGATGTACATGGCTTCGCCCTACGCAAGCTATGTTACCGGCCAGACCCTCTTTGTTGACGGCGGCTTGACGATCGTATGCGGATGATTCCGCGCAAAAAAAGTAAAGGTTAGGAAAAACGTATGCCTCACATTCATGTAAAGATGTACCCCGGCCGATCCGACGAGCTGAAATTGGTCATGAGCAGAGCCATTGTAGAAGCCGCCGCAAACACGCTGGGCGTTAGGAAGGGCGCGTTCTCCGTTTGCGTCGAAGACGTGGAGAAGGATAAGTGGAACGAGGAAGTTGTGGCGAGGTGCCTGCAGGCGAAGAAGGAGAACGTCTTCATAACGCCTGATAATATGTAACACACACCATAGCGGGAGAAAGCGGGAATTGGGTTCGTAAGGACGCAAGCTTATTTCCTGCAGCAAAAAAAGACAGGAGAGTGAAAATAAATGAAACCCGAACTTATTGTTATGCTTACGCATAACGACAGAACCGTTGAAAACGCACCCGAGATTTTTGAAGCCTGCAAGAACAGCAAGGCGAAGTTCTGGGGCTTTAAGGAAGTCGGCCTTCCCATCGATAAGATGAAGAAGCTTTGCGCCGACATGAAGGCGGCGCGAAAGACCACGTTCTTGGAGATCGTTGCGTATACCGAGGAGGAGTGCTTGGCGGGCGCGAAGATCGGCGTGGAATGCGGCTTCGATTATCTGATGGGCACGATGTACTTTGATTCCGTAAGGGATCTGCTGCGCGGCGCGGGCGTCAAGTATATGCCGTTTGTCGGCGACGTGCGGGACAGGCCGAGCGTTGTGTACGGAACCATCGAGAGCACGATCCAAGAGGGCTTGGATCTCATTAAGGATCATAAGATCGACGGCGTGGATCTCTTGGGCTATCGCTTTGTGGGCGACGCCGTGAAGCTCAACCACGATTTCGTGGCCGCGATTCAGCCCTACGGCCCCGTGTGTTTGGCCGGCAGCGTTTCGAGCTACCAGCGCCTTGACGAGGTGGCGAGCACGGGCGCGTGGGCGTTCACGATCGGCGGCGCGTTCTTCGAGAACAAGTTTGACGGCACCTTTGCCGAGCAGATCGACAAGGTTGTGGACTACATGAACGCGAAGTAAGCGGCCGCGAATTTCTAAAAGGATCGGGAGGCGTCAGCGATGGTGAAATACGGTATTATGTCGATCGACTTCAAGCGTTTACCGCTTGAGCATTGCTATCGGTTGGCAAGGGATTACGGCTTTAGCGGTCTGGAGATTTTCTGCACGCGCAAGCATGTGCATCTGCCTTCTTTCACAAAGGAAGACGCCGCGTATGTGCGAAGCTTGGGCGAGAAATACCAGATTGAAGTACCCATGCTTACCCCTAATACGCTTGGGCGCGAAATCAATATATGCTCGGTGGACGCGCGGGAGAGAAGCGAGGGGATTCAAACCTACAAAACCGCAGTTGACGCGGCCGAAATGCTAAACGTTCCCATGATCCTTTTGACGGCCGATCATCCGGGCTATTTTGTGGATAAAAACGCCGTTTGGGATCACCTGCTCCAGAGCGTGACGGAGATAACGGACTACGCGGCGCAAAAGGGGATCAAGATCGTGATCGAACCGCTCACGCCCATGGAAAGCCCGGTTGTGACAACGGCCGCCGATTGCAGAAGGCTGATTGACGACGTGCGAAGCCCCGCCCTTTACGCGATGCTGGATATCGTTCCCCCCGTGGTCGTGCACGAGTCGATCTCACAGTATTTTGAACTCTTGGAGGATCGGCTCGCCTATATTCATATCTGCAATACCGACGGGGTCACGGACGCGCATTTCCGGCTGGATCGCGGCGTGTTGCCCATCTATGATGTGCTCAATACAATCAAGCACCATCATTACGAGGGCTATATCACGGCGGAGCTGTATTCGGAGAACTATCGGGATCCTGAGCTCTTCTTATCGAACACGGCGAGGGTGCTTGCCGAATTTGAAAACATGCGGACACTTTAGCGCAAGGCGTGCAAATTTAGATTTAGGACGGACAAAGAAATGCTGAAACTAACGGATTATGAGCAGAAAATGCTGGATGGCGAATTTGGCAGGTACAAGCAGCTTGCGATGCAGCAGGTTGTAAAATTCGCCAACGTGCTGGGGGCAGAGGAGCTTGTGCCCATCACGAAAGTACATTTGAACATGGGTATCCCGCCGCTTGATTACGGCGTGGGCGACGACTTTAACGAGGCCTTCCGGCGCGTATATCTCGCCGTTGACGAAAAGGTCAAGTTTGAAGGCTTCAGCCCGGAATGCTTTGTGCAGACCGACGGCGGCGCTGTGGATCAATATGACCCGAAGCCTATGGGACATCCGCAGTCGCTTTGCGATCTGAACCGGGAACGCGAACTGATCTCCGCCAAGGGCGGCACGAGCATCGTGGGCTCCTGCACGCCGTACTTGGCGGGCTGGCTGCCGTTGCGCGGCGAACATTTTGTTACGACCGAGTCGAGCAACGTTTTGTTTTCCAACGCCGTTTTCGGCGCGATGGGCAACGCGAACGGCACGGCCTCCTGCGCGTGGGCGGCCATTACCGGAAGAGGCCCGAAGTGGGGTCTGCATATCAAGGAGAACCGCTATGCGCAGTGCGAGTTCAAGGTGGAATGCCAATGTGAAACGCCGCAGGACTGGGATGTGATCGGCTATACGCTGGGAAGAAAGCTGAAGCTGAACAAAATACCCGTTCTTACCGGCAATTTCCACAATGTTGACGTCATTCGCTTAAAGCGCATGTTTTCGGCCATTGCCACAAGCAGCGGCTTGGAGATGATCCACATCGAAGGGATAACCCCCGAAGCGCCGACCAAGGAGATCGCGCTGGGCGGCAAGACCGAATGGCCGGTATACCACATCACGCAGGCGGATTACGACGAATCCTTCCGCCTTTTGTGCGACGAGGGTTCCGCGCCCGTGCAGCTTGTATCCTGCGGCTGCCCGCACTATACGCTGCAGGAGATCAGGGACTGCGCGGATTATATCCAAGGCAAAAAGGTCAAAGAGGGCGTAACGCTGATCTTCTGGACCAATTCCGCGCTGCGCGAGGCCGCGCGCCTTTCCGGCTATTTGGATACCATCGAAGCGGCCGGAGCGACCATCGGAACAAACGGGTGCCCGCTTGTACAGGGCGCGGCCTGCTATAAGGGCGTGACCGGCATGGCGGTGGACGCGGCGAAGCAGGCGCATTACAACCGGTCGTATCTTAAAAACGGAAATATGTTCTACGGTACGATGGAGCAGTGCGTGGACGCGGCGGTCAGCGGAATATGGGAGGGCAAAAAATAATGAGCAAGACGATTGTTATCAAAGGCAGGCCGGCGCTTAGCGGCATAGCCGAGGGTTATGCCATGGTGTGCCCGAACAGCATACAGGGATGGGCCGGCATCGATCCGAGGACGGGGAAAATACTGGAAAAAGGGCATGTGCACGAGGGCGAATCCTACGATGGAAAGATTCTGGTCGTACCCTGCTCCAGAGGGTCCTGCGGCTGGTCCTGCCAGTTTCACGGGCCTTGGGATAATTTGAAGGTCAGACCCGCGGGATGGGTCATCACGCAGATCGACTCCAAGATTGCGACCGCGGCGGTCATCGTGAACCGTCCCATGGTCACGGACTTTGTGGATGTGGATCCGTGTCAGGTCATCAAGGACGGCGATTATGTCGTCGTCAACGGCGACGACGGCACGGTAACGATCACGCGCGAGGATTAAAGCTGCTGGTAAAACAGAGCGATTTTGAAAGGAGATCAACATGAATAAACCGGTTGTGAAATGGGAGTACAAGGAACTGATAGCGGCCTCCGCAAAGAGGTTTTACAGTGGTCATTGCAGCCCCGCGATGGATTCGGGCGATATGAGCATACGCGACGTGGAGAGCGGTTACATCTACATCTATCCGCGTCCGCACGACGGCTTCGAGATCACGAGCTGGGATCTTTTAAAGCCCGAGAACGTCGTTGTGGTGGACGGCGAGGGCAACTATATCGAGGATAACGGGTATTTAGCGACGGTGGAGCTGCCGATGCACCTTGCGATCTATAAAGCGCGTCCCGATATCCACGTTATTTTGCACAGCCATCCCATTTGGTCGTCCATCTTCTGCGCCGCCGGGAAGAACATTCCGCTGTCCTTAGCGGAGCAGGCGATTTATCTGGGCGGCGAAACCATCTGCGCCGAATACGGCCTCGTGGGAAGCAAACAGCTTGGCGACAATATCGTAAAGGCGCTCGGAAAAGAAAAGCGCGCGGCGCTGATGCGCAACCACGGTTCCGTTGTGATCGGCAACAGCTTTGCCGAGGTATTCGCACTGTCGGATTATCTGGAGCACGGCGCGCAGGTCACGGTGCTAGGCGAGCTGCTCGGCGGCGTCATCCCGATGGACCCGGACAATGTTTTTGATCCCAGCCTGCTTTAAGCCGGCGCAAGCATACTTCAAACAAGGAGAACGCAAATGATTCAGAGATTTGGCGGAAACGCAAGATACCACAACGTCGTTGAATGGAACGGCTTGCTCTTTGCCGCGGGTCAGACCTTCGCGGAAGGCCAGACCATCGAGGAGCAGGCGGCCGGAACCCTCGATAAGATAGAAAAGCTGCTGGAGGCGTACGGCTCCGACAAGCGGCATATCCTCTCCGCCTGCGTATATCTTAGGGATATGTCAACCTTCGCACAGTTCAACAAGATCTATGACGCGTGGGTTGTGCCAGAGTATCAATCCACAAGGACCTGCGTGGAAGCAAAGATGGCGACCGATAAGATCATGGTCGAGATCACGATCATCGCGGCGAAGAAGGAAAGCTGAGCAAGCGCCGGCAAAGGCCGCCTGTCTGATTCACCGCGCCCTGCCGAAGGTTCGCTGCGGCGCGGTGAATCGGGCGTTTGTTAAAAGGGGTATTCCCGCCTATGACTGCATGCCGAAAGGAGTATTTCAATGGAGAGCAAGGAAGTAAAAATCGTCAGCAAGAACGACGCTAAAATCTGGATGGAAGAAAGCGAAGTTTGCAGGGAGTATTACAAAACGGACAAGATTACCTTCGGCATGTCCGAGCTTGCGCCCGGCGCGGTCGGCGCCGTCGATAGGGGGCACAGCGAGGCGCACGAGGTGTTCTACTGCGTGCAGGGCGAGGTGCTCTGCTATGTTTCTCAAGACGACCGCTACTATCATCTCTTTGCGGGCGGCGCTATGCTCGTTCCGGAGGGAAAGGATCATAAGCTCTTTAACATCGGCGAAACAAAGGCCATTTTGACTTGGTCCTGTGCGCCGCATCAATAAGGGAGCCGTACGCGATATTGACCGGCGCTTTGGGAGAAAGGAGCGGAGCAACGATGGGAAAACCTTTTATTTTGGGAATCGATGTGGGAACCACGTCGCTAAAGGCGGCGGCGTTTGATTATGAGGGCAACAAGTGTGCCGAAGCGATCGAAGAGTATGCGCTGACGACGCCGGCGCTGAACTTTGTCGAGGCGCCGTGCGCGCTTTACCTCTCCTCCATTCAAAAATGCCTTGCGCATATCGGCAAATCCATTGACTGCAAGGACATCACGACCTTCGGCTTTTCCGTACAGGGCGAAACGCTCTGTTTTTTGGACGAGAACGGCGCGCCGCTTCAAAACGCGATCGTTTGGATGGATAACAGAGCCGATAAGGAGGCAGAGCTCCTGCGCGCGCAATTCGGGGATGAAACGTGCTACGCCGTTACGGGGCAGGTCAGCTTTGAGGCGTGCTGGCCGGCTGCAAAGGTGCTGTGGGTAAAACGGAACAAACCCGAGGTTTGGGCGCGGGTGCGGCATATCCTCCTGCTTGAGGATTATCTGATCTACTGGCTCACGGGCAAGTTTGCGGCGGAAGGCTCGCTTTTAACGAGCACGCTGTACTGGGATATCAGAACCAAGGAATATTGGGATGAGATGCTTTCGTATCTCGGCGTTCGCAGGGAATGGCTGCCCGATATTTACGAAAGCGGCGAATGCGTGGGCACGATACTGCCCGAGATCGCGGATTCGCTGGGCTTATCGCATGACGTGAAGATCACGACGGGGTGTCTTGATCAGGCGGCGGGCGCGATCGGCGTAGGCAATATCCGGCCGGGCATTTTCTCTGAGAATATCGGCGCGGCGCTTGCCGTATGCGTACCGACAAAGGCGCTTGTCTATGACCCGAACAGGCATATGCCCGTGCATTATTTTGCGACCCCCGACACCTATATGATGCACACGTTCACGACGGGGGGGATGTGCCTGCGCTGGTTCCGGGACGCGTTTTGCAAAGCGGAGATCGAGATGCAGAACCAAACAGGGCTGGACTCCTACTATCTGATGGACAAGGAGGCGGATGCGGTTCCGCCGGGATCGGACGGCTTGATCGCGCTGCCGCATTTGCAGGGCTCCATGGCGCCCGACGTCAACCTAAACGCAAAGGGCGTGTTCTACGGGGCTACGCTTGTGCACACAAAGGCGCATTTTATCCGGGCGATCATGGAGAGCCTCGGCTATATCATTTGCAGGAATATCGAGGCGATCGACGCCATGGGCATACAGATCGATCAAATCCGCACGATGGGCGGCGGATCGAAGTCCGACATATGGAACCAGATCAAAGCGGACATTACGGGGAAAACGCTGACCGTGACCTATTCGTCACAGGATACGGCCTGTCTGGGGGCGGCGATTCTCGCGGGCAAGGCTATCGGCGTATTTCCCTCCATTGAGGCTGCGGTGGGCGCGATGATCAAGGTCAAAAAGACGTTTGAACCGAACATGGAGCGCCATGCCGTATACGCAAAGCAATATGAAAAGTTTAAGCTGCTCTTCTCCTCGCTAAGCGCTTTGTATGCGCTTGACAGCAAGGAGTAAACGCCGTCCGCCGCGCGTGTAAGACGCGCATCGGGGGCAATACGCATTTTGGAAAGGCGGATAGAAACATGACGATAAGCGATATTCAGAAAAACAATCCCGTAAACCCGTTCGCGTTGATCACGACGACCAAACCGGACGGCACCACCAACCTCGCGGCCGTATCCTGGTGGACGTTCGCGTGCAACCGTCCGCCCATGGTGCTGATCTGCGTAAGCAAAAAGGGATACACGGGCGAGCTGATCCAAAACACCAAGGAATTCGTTCTGAACACGGTAGACGAAACGCTGGCGCAGGCGGCGTTTGCCTGCGGCACCTGCACCGGGCGGGACACGGATAAGGCCGGGGAATTCAACATAGAGCTTGAGAGCATCGGGCAGATGCAAACCAAGTGCGTCAAACACCATTGCTACGCGCTGGCGTGCAAAATGGAGGCCGTATACGAAGCGGGTGATCATTTGGTTTTTGCGGGCAACGTCGTAGACATGAAAAGCCGCGAGAACGTCAGGCAGCTCTATGCCGCGCAGGGCTATGCGAAGCTTGTGCCCGTTGCCAAACCCGAATAGAAGGATGAAGGAAGCGTGATGGATATGAAGATCGGATTTATTGGAGCCGGGAATATGGCGGGCGCGATCATCGGCGGCATGGTAAAGGGCACGACCGCGCCGGAAAACATATACTGCGCCGACGTGCTTGCGGAGAAAACGCAGGCCTTGGCGCAGCAGCACGGCATTCGCGTATGCGAGACAAATGCGGCGCTGGTCGCGTGCTGCGACGTGGTTGTGATCGCCGTCAAACCGCAAATGGTGCCCGCGGTTTTGCCTAAGATACGCGCGGCGTTTTCCGAAAACAAGCTGCTGATCTCTATCGCGGCTGGCGTTTCCATCGCGCGTATAGCCGAGCTGCTGGGCGGCGCAAAGATTCCCATCGTTCGCGTAATGCCCAACATCAACGCGTTTGTTGGCGAAGCGGCGACGGCGTTGTGCCATAACGAGTACGCGACTGTAGAGCAGATCGCGTTTGCAACGGCGCTGTTTTCCTCCATCGGCATCGTCATGGAGGTGGAGGAGGGCAAGATCGCCTTGTTCAGCGGTATCGGAGGATGCTCGCCGGCCTATGCGTATATGTTTATCGACGCGTTGGCAAGGGCGGGGGTAAAGCATGGATTCCCCAAGGATATGGCGACAAGGATCGCCGCGCAGGCGGTGCTGGGGAGCGCCAAGATGGTTCTCTCCGGTCAGGCAACGCCTTGGGAGCTGGTCGATAAGGTGTGTTCGCCCGCAGGTACGACCATCGCCGGGGTTTACACCTTGGAACAGCGCGCGTTCGTCGGCGCGATCATGGAGGCGGTTGACGCTTCCATGGAGCGGGATCTAGCGCTGTCGCAGAAGTAACGGCTGAAAACCGCCGCGAAAAGTGGAGAAGGTTTTATGAGCACAAGCATATTTGAAATCATCGGCCCGGTCATGATCGGGCCTTCCAGTTCGCATACGGCCGGCATGGCGCGCATCGGCATGATGGCAAACCGCATCGCGGGCTTTGCGCCAAGCGCGATTTTCCTAACGCTGAGCCCGACGCTGAAAACGACGTATCACGGACATAGAACGGACGCCGCTTTGATCGGCGGCGCGATGGGATTGGCGGAGGACGATCCGCAGCTCAAGCAGGCGCTTTCCTTAGCCGAGGCGCGGGGCGTGCAAGTGAAGATCGACTTTTTCCCC
>JAQVRG010000046.1:0-3428 GCA_028701165.1 Eubacteriales bacterium
CCTCAACTGCTTCTCCGAGACCCCGGGCGAAAGCTTCCAAACCTGCTCCAATTTTGAAAGCGGAAAGGCGGAAAGCGTATTCATCGCCGGCATGCTTGTAAAATACGGCCGGGAATACGCGGAGATCTGCCGCCGCTACGGCGATCCTTCGGAAGCCGCCGCCGTCGAGCACGAAGCCGACGTTATGGAGCAGACCGTCATGACGGCCGGCTGGGACGGCGAATGGTTCCTCCGCGCCTACGACGCGTTTGAAAACAAGGTGGGCGGTAAGGAATGCGCCGAAGGGCAGATTTTCATAGAGCCGCAGGGCTTCTGCACCATGGCGCGCATAGGCGCCAAGGCGGGTATGGGCAAAAAAGCGCTCGCCTCCGTGCGCAGGCATTTGGTCAACGACTTCGGCGTGGAGCTTCTGCATCCCTGCTATACCGCTTACCGCACGGAGCTTGGCGAGATCACGAGCTACCCGCCGGGATACAAGGAGAACGGCTCCGTATTCTGCCACAACAACACATGGATCGTGCTGGGCTACGCCGCCGAGGGCGACGCCGAAAACGCGTTTGACATCTATTGCCGCAACTGCCCCGCGTATCTCGAGGATCAAAGCGAGATCCACCGCACCGAGCCGTATGTCTACAGCCAGACCATCGCCGGACGCGACGCGCCCAATTACGGCGAGGCTAAAAACAGCTTTTTGACCGGCACGGCCGCATGGACGTTTGTCGCCATCAGCCAAGGCATTCTCGGCCTTTATCCCGATTTTGACGGCCTGCGCGTCTCCCCGTGCCTGCCAAAGTCCATCACGGGCTACACGGCTACGCGCTTCTTCCGAAACGCCGTTTACCATATCACCGTAAAAAACGAGGGTCTAGCGGCTCCCGAAATGACGGTGGACGGCGTGCGGGTTTCCGGCTCCGTCGTGCCCGTACAGCAAGGCAAAACGGCATACGAGGTCGTCGTGCGGGTGTAAAAACGCGCGTACGCACGCTATTGGCTTAGAAACGGCGCCGCGATGTTTTCGCGGCGCCGTTCTTCGCGTTGACCCGCACGCGCGCCTTGACCTGCCGTATGTTTTGCTATACTATTGATATAGAATTTGGAATATTCGACAAATGTCCGCATAGCGACGGGAGGAACCCAACCATGTATCACCGCTTTTCAAGATATACGCTCTCCTTGCTTCTCTCGGCGGCGCTCTTTTTGAGCGCCCTTTTAACGCCCGCGGCGGCGCTCGCGCGCCCTGCCTATGCCGGCCCCGTTACGATTACGGACGCAAGCGGCGGCGAAATTACCATACGCAATTACGGCGACGAGTTCTTCGGCTATTCCACGGACATGGACGGCCGGCTTGTCATCAAGGACGCCGAGGGTTATTTCCGCTATGTGGGCGAGGAGAACGGCGCGCTTACGGTGCTTGGCCGCGTGGCGGAGGGCGCAAGCGCGGGCGCGGTGATGTCCAAGGACGTCCGCCAGCTTCGGGATAAGCTCAACGCGCTCATCCTGCGTCTACAGCCAAGCGGCGTTTCGCTGTACGAGTACCGCCTCGATCGCACGGACATCCCCCAAGGATATGATATGAATATCGCGCCTAGCCCTCTTGCGGGCAGGATTGGCACGCTTAGCGAAGCGGACGTAACACGGCTAAAGAGGGTGGAAAGAGGGTCCACTTGCCCGCTGCTCGTACTGATGGTCGATTTCAGCGATGTAACGTGTTTATTCAGCGAAGACGAGTGGGCGACGCGCATTTTTGACAACGCTGTTCCCAGTTATTATTCCGAAGTTTCGAATGGGCAGTTCACCTATGTACCGGCTCAAGAATCCTGTAATAATAACAACGGCGTCATAAAGGTAACGCTGCCCTTCGCCAGGCCGCTCTATGCGCTTAACGGCCCTTCCAATTGGGACGTGCAGGCAGGCATGTATGGCGATTACGCCGTTTACGACACCAGCAGCCTGTTCGCGCACGCCCTGCGGGAGGCCGAAATCCAGAATTACCTAACCCCCGCGCAGGTTGCTGCGTGCGACCGGAACACCGACGGTTATATCTCTCCCACGGAGCTTGCCGTGATCCTTGTCGTGGCGGGCTATGACGCGTCCTTAATCGGTCGTGCGGAAGCGGCCGGATACCCCGCGCTGTGGCCGCACAGCGGTCTGTTCAACAACTATCGGGCAGGCTACGCAGGCTGGAACTATTTGAGCGTGCGGGTGGCGGGTAAATCCTTCTTCAAATATACCTGCATGGCGGACAATATGAATTGGGGCTATAATTATGCCAACAGTACCGGCGAAAGAAAGCAGGCGCAGTACGGCACAGCCTGTCACGAACTGGGACACGATTTGGGGCTGGTGGATCTCTACGACGTAAACGGAAACGAACCGGGCGCAACACCGCTGCGCTATGAAGTCGGCTATCTCGCCACGATGGCAAGCGGCGTGGACGGTTATGAACAAGGCAGTTCCGAACCGGGCTCCTGCCCGACGCATCACGACCCTTACTCCAAGATTTATCTTGGTTTCTATACACCCACGATTATCAGCAGCTCCGGCAGCTTTGTTGTGCATAAGGCTTCGGCGCCGGCGTCATATGCGATCTGCAAAATCGAAACGGACGATCCCAACGTGTACTACCTCGTTGAAAACCGGCAGCTCGACGGCTTCGACAAGGGATTGTACGCGGGCTGGGGTGAGTTGGCGGGCGGTGCGGTCATATGGCGAATTGACCAAAGCGTCGTAGATGAGAAGTGGGAAGTCAACGAAATCAACACCGTGGAGGGACGATACGGTATCCTGCCCCTGTTCCTTGGTTCGTACAAGGATGAATACAATAGGATTAATAACTATCCCTTCCTGCACGCTATGCAGACGGGATATAAAAACGCGCCGTCTATAACCGTACGGGAGGGCTCCAAGCTGATCACCTTCCAAACGGAGGATCTGCGCGGGGACGACATGACCCTGTCCGTAACCTATGCGGCCGCGCCCCCACAGGGCAACAGCAGCGGTTTTAACCCGTATCTAACCGGCAACGCGTATACCGCTTCCTCCTACGCGCTCACGGGCGCGCCCGGCGGCGAGCGTCTTGCCGACGGCAGCCTGCGCTTTACCGTAGACGCGCCCCTTGAAAAGCAAACGGGCGTCTCCGTGGACAGTAAGCCGCTTAGGCGCGACATTGATTACCATGTAACGGATGGCAGCACCGTCGTCACGCTCACGCCCGCCTTCCTCTCCACCCTTAAGGATGGCGCGCATACGCTGGCCGTTTACTTTACCGACGGACAGGCGCGAACAAGCTTCACAACCCCCTTTGCAGGCCTTGTAACGACCGCGATACCCGCCGTGCCCGCGACGGGCGGCACACCGCTTTGGGCAGCGCTGCTTGCGCGTCTGTTCTCTCTTTGAGCGTGCTGCAATGATCGCTTTCCCCCTCCATG
>JAQVRG010000046.1:3438-8890 GCA_028701165.1 Eubacteriales bacterium
CGCGCCAAACGGCCGCGCCTGTCTTTTCTTTACTTTTCTTCCTTATTGTGGTACGCTGTTTGCAATGGAATCGCGCTGCCGCGCGAGAAAACGCGTCCCACCGCAGGCATCATTCCCCGCAAACTTTCCCGATGAGGCTCCTATGACGTATACCATCGATTTCTGTGTCATTTCATTGGCTTTCCTCATGGTAACGGTGATCTTCTATCTGCGGCAGATGAAGGTGCCCAGCCGCAGGAACAGCTTTTTTGCGGCGCTTTTGTTTTGCTGCGTCTTTTCGCTGGTATTCGACATCGTTGCCGCCGTAATCGACCCCTATGCCTATAGCATGCCGCTGTGGATTGTGTATGTGGTGAATATCCTGTTTTTAGGCAGCGTGCAGCTTTCCGGCCTCCTTTTTCTTTTGTACACCATGACGCTCACGGACGCCTACGCCAGCATGGATAAGCAGCAAAGGCGGCTTTCCTGCATACCCTTTGCCTTTACGGCGCTCGCGCTCCTTTTTACGCCGCTGCTCAAACAAAACGGCATATTCTACTTCACAGACGGGCATGTTTATCAGCACGGCATTTTGCACCTCACGCTTTATGTGACCATCGCGTTTTATATGTTCGCGGCGCTCGTCGTGATGTTTCATCACAGAAAGGCGCTTAGCAAGACCAAGCTGCTTGCCGTCATCTCTTTTCTCTCCACCACCTTTGCCGCGATGCTCGTGCAGATGCTTCACCCGTATCTGCTGGTCAACTCCATGGCCAACGCCCTTGCGCTTTCCCTGATCTATTATGTATTGGAAGCGCCCAGCAATCATGTGGACACCATGACGGAGATCTATAACCGCGCGGCGCTCCCGCCGCTTTTACAGGATCTGTTCGATCAAAAACGGCGCTTCACGCTGTTCGTGTTTCCGCTTCGCTCCTTCCGCCTTATCAACCATGCCATCGGCATGCGCAACGGCGACAGCGTGATTGTGGATTTTGCGAGCTACCTTAAACGCACCTATCCCAAGTATTACTGCCTGCGGCTTGCGGGCACCGTGTTTGGCGTATTGATGCCGGAATGCGAGCCGGCGACGCTGGAATCGCTTTGGAACATGCACGGCGCCATGCCGCACGAATTCAAGGCGGACAAGCTGTGCGTGGAGCTTGACGTTGCGATTGTGGGCGTCAACAGCGAAAACGTAAAGGACCCGGAGGAATTTCTTGCGATCCTTGAAAACGTCCTGTCTTTAGGCCGGGAAGAGCGCCTGCCCGCCGTCCTCCTCGCGGACGCCGACATCCGTTCGCGCATGCAGGAGCGCAAGGCTTTGGAGCTTGCGTTGCTGCGGGCGCTGGATAACGACGGCTTACAGGTTTACTATCAACCCATCCACAACTGCGACAAAAAGCTGGTGGCGCTGGAGGCGCTCGTACGCCTCTACGACCCGGAATACGGGCCGCTTCCGACGCAGGAGGCCGTGGAGCTCGCGGAGGAAAACGGCAATATCGACCGGCTTGGCCAGCAGGTGCTGCATAAGGTATGCCGCTTCATTCAGGAAAACAAAGCCGAAGCATGGGGGCTCGACCACATCGGCGTCAATCTTTCGGCGGTGCAGTGCATGCAGCCGGGGCTGGCGGATTCGAACCTGCGCATCTGCGCGCAATACGTTACGCCCTCGTCGCTTTTAGCCTTTGAGATCACGGAGACGGCTACCGGCTCCATCGACATGCTGCATTTGCATATGGAGTGCCTGTGTGCGGCGGGCTTTTTCTTCCTGCTTGACGATTTCGGCAAGGGCTACGCGAACATTTCCCATATCGCCTACCTTCCCTTCCACTGCGTGAAGATCGACAAGGCGCTGCTTTGGGAGGCCATGGAAGATGAGAGCAAGCTTTTTCTCCTCCACGGCGTCGCGGATCTTTTGCAGGAGATCGGGTTAAAAAGCGTCTGCGAGGGCGTTGAAACGCAGGAACAGCTCGCGCTGCTGCGAGAGTACGGCGTTTCCATGCTGCAAGGCTATTATTTTTCCAAGCCGCTTTCGCCCGAGGCGTTGCTCGCGTATGTCCAAGCGCAGGGGGTGCGGTCATGAATTATGTATATAACTACTCCCTCGGTTCCATATTCTTTGGCACGCTCACGCTTTTCTTCTATTTTAGAAAAGGCCGGCTGAAGGATCTGCAAACGCGCCTGTTTACCACCATGCTCATATGTGCGTTTGCCGCCTGCGTGTTCGACGTGATAGCCGCCGCCATGGAGCCGCAGGGCATGCGCTTTCCGCTGTGGATGCTGTACGCGGTCAATATCCTCTTTCTTTTAAACATGCAGACCTGTCTGCCCTGCGTGCTGCAGTATTCGCTTTGCGCCTCCGGCAGGCTTCGAAGCTACTCTTATCCCATCCGCGTACTCTTTACCCTCCCCTACCTCTTCATCGTGCTGTGCATACTCGTATCCCCCTTCGTCAAATGGGGCATTTTCTACATCAACGAAACGCACAACTATTGTTATGGCGCCACGCACAGCCTGCTGTATGCAAACGCCGCCTTCTATATGATCATGACCACCGTGATCCTGCTTAGCAATTTCAAAACCATACAAAAGCAAAAGCGTATCGTCATCCTGATCTTCAGCGGCTTGGTGTTTGTGGCGATGCTGCTGCAAATCATATTCCCCCGCTATCTTCTTACCACCTCCGCGTCCATGCTCGCCGTAACCGCGATGTTCTATGTGCTCCAATCCCCGCTGGAGCGCCGCGACCCGCTCACGGGGGCGTACAGCCGCATGCTGCTCCCGTCTTTGGTGCAGGATTACCACGATCAGAGCACGGACTATACGCTTCTTCTCTTTGCGCTTCGTTCCTTTGACCAGATCAGCAGCGCTTACGGTCCGGACGTCGGCGACGAGGTGCTCCGCCAGCTTTCGGAGGATCTGCGCGAACGCTTCCCCGACGATGTGGTCGTCTATATGGATACCGCCGAATTTACCGTGGCTTGCCGGCGGATTGTGCCGCAGAAGGAACTCACGCTTATGCACGCCACGCTCCCGCGCAACATACTCACGCCAAACCAGAAGGTTCCCGTGGAGCTGTGCATGGCCGCGGTCGTGCATGACGACGCGGAGTCCCCGCTCACCGTGCTCACCGCTACGGATTATCTCTATGACCGTCTGCGCGACTATTACGGCAGCGAGCTTTTGCTCGCGGACGCCGCTTTTCAAAATGAATGTTCACGACAGCTCAAACTTGAATCGGATCTGGAGCGCCTTCTCTCCGACGGCACGCCGACGCTTCTCTTCGATCCCATTCTCCTGTGGGGGCGGACCCCCTGCGGTACGGACGCGCTGCTTAAGATCAATCATGTCGCCGCGGAGGGGATAACGCCGCTGCAGCTTTATAACACCTGCGAACGAATGGGCTTCGCGTGGCAGTATCTTTCCCTTTGCTTAAAGGCGGCGGCGCCGTTTGGCGAGCAGTTCAACGCCCAGCGGCGCATCTACTTCCCGCTCGCCTCCTTCCTTTGTATGTCCGCCGGCGCCGATGCGCGTATAGACGCCATGGTACGCGGCGTGGGCATGACGCCCGCGCAGATCTGCTTCTGCCTGCCCGAAGCGCAGGTGGCGAGCGCGCTTCCCTCCGCGCTGGAAACCATCGATAAGCTTGCCGCCATGGGCTTTGCCTTCCGACTGGACAATTTTGCGGAGGGCTACACGGACGTTTCCATCCTTACCACCTTCCCCGTTTCCGCCGTGCGCATCGGCGGCGGTTTGTTTTCCAAGGCCGCGCGCGACGCGCGCCAGCTCAAGCTTCTGCACGGCACGGTGGATGTGCTGCGGCGCGTAGGCATAGAGGTCATCTGCGGCAGCATCGACTCGCCGGAGGATGCTTCCGTAGCCGCCGCGGCGGATATTACGATGATCCAAGGCGCGTACATTCGCGGCGTTTGCGATTTCCCACGCGGCTAATCATTTGCGGGATTGACGTTTTTCCCGCAGCAGGCGATAATAGAGCTACAGAAGCTTCGCAAAATAAGACAAAACCCGCTAAAATTACAGGATGAAGGATACCGTATGACTGTTACCAGCTACCGTGAAACCATCAATGAGACCTGGCGCAGACGGACGTACCACGTCTGTTTGGCTTATGTCGCTATCGTTTCGGCGTTGGAAATACTGATCTATTTGATCAGCCTCCTGCGGCAGGAATCCTTTTTCCTCCCCGACGGCTTGTATCGGTTCCGCTTTGTATACCTGCCCATCATCCTCAACATTACGGCGTTGCTCACCGCGCGTTCGATCCTTCGTGATCCCCGCGTCTCCGATCGGCATAAGACGCTGTGCGCCTGCGTGCTGGTGTGGTTTCTTTGCGCCGTGGTACAATGTGTGCATTATGTGTACGGCCCGATTTTACCCGTGCCTCTGCTTGCCATTTTCGTCGCGGGCATGTACGGGGAGCGCTCATTCATCCGTTATATCACCGCCGCTTCCTATATATCTTTGACGATCGCCGGCTGTTTATGCTTTACGGAACTGCGGCGCGGTGACGCGCAGATTCCTTTCGATTTGCTCATCGCCGCATCTATGCTGTATGCGTCTCATTTAACGTCCTGCTTGTTTTCCGAATATGTGACCCAGCAGCTGCAAATGGTGGAAAGCAACACCCAGCGCCAGCGGGAGCTGATGGCGGAATGCAATCTTGATCCGCTGATGGGTATCTTTAACCGCAAGGCGCTCGCGGGCATACTGGAACGCTTGGTGCGGGAATTCCTGCCCGGGCGACCAAACTACCTCTTTATGCTGGATATCGACGATTTTAAGACCATTAACGACGTTTACGGGCATTTGGCGGGCGACGATGTGCTGATCAACCTTTCCTCCGCCGTCAAATCCGAGGGCGCCCGCGATAACGTCTCCGCCTATCGCTACGGCGGCGATGAAATCATCGTCATGATGGAAAATATGACGCCTGCCGAGGCCGTGAACATCGCGCGCGGCATCCAGCGCAGGTGTGACAGCATTTTTAAGGAGATGCGGGAGCCGCCGGTACACTTTAGCGCCGGACTCGTCCGTTACGAACCCGGCATGACGGTGGAGGCTTGGATCGCCAGCGCCGATCAGGCACTCTATGAAGCCAAGGCGGCAGGCAAAAACCAGATCATCGTCAAATCCAGCGCGTCGGTGAATTAACGCTTACCGCATTGCAGTAATACGCTTATACATGCGCCGTTATGCAGGTAGAAGCATTCCTCATTCTTTTTCAAGCGAGAATAGTGTGCCGATTAATAGAATATGCCCTACATTTGCCGGCGGAATATCCGCCGGCTTTGTTTCATCCGCGACTACGCCCAAGCGCTTACAGGTTGCCAAAGCCTCCGAAAACTGTTCCGTCGCCTGTGCGTCGCAAAAATCCTTATCCCAATACCGCAAAGTGGAATCGATATATTTCCCGCCCAGCCTTGCCACAAGATGCGCGTTCACGCGCGAA
>JAQVRG010000047.1 GCA_028701165.1 Eubacteriales bacterium
CCGGGCTTATTTCCACCCCTTTTATACTGTGGAACTTACTTTGGGAATTCACCGGTGTTTTTTGTGGCACTTATCAAGTAGTGCCAAGGCCGCTTCGCGGCACAAAGTTTCGTGTGAACGCTTGCCATCCAGTCACGCGAAACGGCCTTGTGTTCCTCAATCTTTAATGCGAATCGTGAATTTCTGCGTTCGTCCGTCAACGCAGATTTCAAGTTTGACCGTTTGGCCTTGCTTATAAGGCTTGTTGGCGTACACAAAGCCCACATCACCATTGGAATCAACGATATAGACTTTGTAGTAAAACCGCGCCTTACCAGAATCGTCCTTTTTCTGTTTCTCGCTACATGAAATTACATTTGCTTCAAACATTTACTTGCTCCTTATCAATTATTGGCGGCTTCTCCCGTCACCAATAAATGATAAACTCCACTGGGAATTCACCGAATAATTTTTTAGCTAATCAAACACGCGTTTTTATGATAGAATTGCAGTGAACAGCGCGTCATTGCATACGCAAAAACGCGCCATACGGCAACGATCACGATGCGGCGAGGAAAAAGCAATGGAGATGCGGCAGGTCAACAATCATAAGGTATACCGCGCGAACAGAAATCGCGTTTTTCAATATATACTGCGCCATGACCTGACCACACGCTCCGAAATCGCCCATGCCCTCAATTTGAGCATGCCCACAATCATCAATATCGTCAAATCCCTCATGGACGACGGCTTGGTATATGAAGCGGGAGCCGCCCAATCCAACGGCGGGCGCAAGGCGGTGACGCTCAGCTGCAACACGCGCGCCCGTGTATCCGTAGGGATGGACATCACCTTGCACCATATCAGCGTCGTGTTTGTGGATATTAAGGGTGCTGTCATCCTAAAGGAAAAAACCGTCCGCCCCTTTGAAAGAAGCGGAGAATACTATGCGTTTCTCGCCCGCTTGATAGACCGCTGCATGCTGTCTCACGATATCGACCCGGCCTTGATACTGGGCGTTGGCATTTCAGTACCCGGCAGGCTGTCCGGCGATTCCCGCACCCTCTTGTATTCCCACGTTCTCAATGAAAGCAATATGCTCTGTTCGGAGCTGGAATCCTGCATCCCCTTCCCCTGCCGCTTTTGCAATGACGCCAACGCCGCAGCCTTGGCGGAGCTATGGAATAATCATTCCATAGGCACAGCTGTATACCTTTCCGTAAGCGATTCCGTGGGCGGCGCCGTCATCATCAACGATGTGCTCTACACCGGAGAAAATCAGCTTGCGGGCGAATTCGGCCACATGACCCTCGTGGAGGACGGAAAGCCCTGTTACTGCGGTAAGCGGGGGTGCGCGGACGCGTACTGCGCCGCATCCTCCCTTTCTGCGCTGGCGGAAGGGAAGCTGGACGCGTTCTTTTCCCTGCTGCGGCAAAACCACGCGCCCGCGACCCAAGCCTGGCAGGCATATCTTGCAAACCTGTCCATACTCATCAACAACCTGCGCATGGCATTCGATTGCCCCGTGATACTCGGCGGCTATATAGGCGAATATATCGAGCCCTACATAGACGCCCTGCGGGAAATGGCAGGCCGCCGCAACACCTTCTTTGCGGACGCTTCCTATATAAGGGCGGCCACCTTTCAGCACGAGCCCTCCGCGGTGGGCGCGGCGCTTCTGTTTATAGAGCCCTTTATCGCGCAGATCTAGGCGCGGCATTTTAGAACAAGCCGAACGAAACCGGCGTGCAAAAACGATGTTGACAAACATGTCGTCTGATGCAATAATTAGTTAAATAGATTTATTAAAGTATCGAATAAACAGGATCACATCGACTTCAAAACCATAAAAGAAAGAGAGGCAATCAAGATGTATTTGGACGAATTGTTTGGCTTGACCGGAAAGGTCGCAGTGGTGACCGGCGGCGGGCGCGGTATCGGGCAGGTGGTCGCTATTGGCTTAGCCAAGGCCGGGGCGAAGGTCGTCATCCTTGCAAGAAGCAACGCGGACGAGACCCTTGCCAAGATTCGCGAGGCGGGCGGCGAAGCCATGTTTATCTCCACCGACGTAACCAAGGAGGAAAGTGTTGACGCGGCCATGCAAAAGATCATGGTTACCTATGGCAGCGTGGACGTGGTGTTCAACAACGCGGGCATATGCCTGCATAAGGACACCTTCGAGGCCACCATCGAGGAATTCCGGAATGTCCTGGACGTGAACCTTACGGGCGAATACATCGTGGCACGCGCGGCGGGTAAGATCATGAAGGAAAACAACATCAAGGGCAGCATCATCAACATGGCCTCCATGTCCGGCTCTATCGTCAATATTCCCCAGTGGCAGTGCTCCTACAACGCCTCTAAGGCGGGCGTTATGCACATGACGAAATCCCTTGCCATCGAGTGGGCGGATTACGGCATTCGGGTAAACAGCCTCAGCCCCGGCTATATCGCCACCCCCATGTCCGTGGATACGCCGCAGGAGCTTAAGGACGCGTGGGCGCCGCTGATGCCCCTGCATCGCATGGGGACCCCGGAGGAGCTGATCCCCGCGGTCATCTATCTTGCCTGCGACGCCTCCGGCTACACGACGGGTTCTGATATCATCGTGGACGGCGCCTATAGCTGCCGCTGACGCTTTTTTGAAAGAAGGAAATACGATTATGAAAGAAACCATGTTGCAGCAGGTCATGACCGCGCCCGGCGAGATCATCTTCCGGGAACTGCCGATGCCGGAGCCTGCACAGGGGCAGCTCCTCATCAAAATGATGCGCCTTGGCATATGCGGCTCGGACATCCATGTATATCACGGCAAGCATCCCTTCACCAAATATCCCGTCACGCAGGGCCACGAGGTGTCCGGCTGTGTGGAAAAGCTGGGCGCGGGCGTCACCGGTTTCAAGGTCGGCGACAAGGTGACCATCGAGCCGCAGGTATTCTGCGGCAAATGCTATCCCTGCACCCACGGCAAGTATAACCTCTGCGAGGAGCTTAAGGTCATGGGCTTTCAGACCACCGGCGCAGCTAGCACCTATTTTGCGGTAGACGCCTCCAAGGTGGACATTCTGCCCGAAACCATGGATTATGACGAGGGCGCCATGATCGAGCCCTTGGCCGTTACGGTGCACGCCGCCAAGCGTTACGGCGATCTCACTGGCGCAAAAGTGGCAATCCTTGGCTGCGGACCCATCGGCATACTGCTCATGCAGACCGTAAAGGCACTGGGCGCTGCGTCCGTAGCGGTAAGCGACGTTTCGGAATACCGCATTGCGCTTGCCAAGAGCCTTGGGGCGGATCATGTGTTTTTAGCGGGCAAAACCGACCTGAACACCGCCATGCTCCAAGCATTTGGCCCGGACAAGGCGGACGTCATATACGATTGTGCCGGCAACGACGCGACGATGGGGCAAGCGATCCAGTACGCGCGCAAGGGAAGCACCATCATACTGTAGCGGTATTTGCCAAGATGGCCAGCGTCGATCTTGCGGTGCTCAACGACCATGAGATTGATCTCAACACCACCATGATGTACAGGCACGAGGACTATCTGGACGCCATACGCCTGGTAGGTGAAGGGCGCATACAGCTCAAACCCCTGATGAGCAAGCATTTTGCCTTCAAGGAGTATCTGGACGCCTATCGTTATATCGAGGCCAATCAGGAAACCACCATGAAGGTACTGGTGGACTTGGATCAATAAGCCATAAAGCGATAAGCGGGGGAAAGAAAAGTGGATTTGAAGAACTATGCAACGGGTATCCAGCATGTGGGCATACCCACGGGCAATATGGAGGCGACGCTGGCGTTTTATCAAAAGCTGGGCTTTGAAACGGCTTACGAAACGCTGAACGACGGAAAGAGGGTCGCCTTTTTAAAGCTCAAAACATTGGTGATTGAAACGTATGAGAGCGACGCGCCCGCGATGAAGGCCGGCGCGATCGATCATGTTGCGATCGACGTGGCGGATGTCGAGGCGGTATATCGTTACATCAATGAAAATGCGCTCAACAACACCCATGACAGCATACACTTCCTCCCGTTCTGGGCAAATGGGGTGCGTTTTTTCACGATCGAAGGGCCAAATAAGGAAAAGGTGGAATTCAGCCAAATGCTCTAAGACATATGCGGCCGAATTCGTAATACCGCAGGGCAGTCTGGGAAAATGCGGACATTCCGTGGCAAATGCAAAACAGGCCGGATATCGAATTGCGGTATCCGGCCTGTCTTATTTCGCCTCGTAACGAAAAAAATAAATATTTTTTTGCACTAATCATATCCGCGTTTTTATGTTAGAATTGCAATATTGAGGTGTTACCGTTATGAAGAAAAAAGCGCTCAATGCAGAAACCATGAAATACTCCAACTACCGCAGGCTGATCGAGGAGCTTCGCATCGAATCCATCTCGCGTTCCGAGCTTGCGCGAAGGATGGGTCTTACGCGCGCCGCCATCAGCCTGCAGGTGGACGCGCTGCTCAACCAGGGCCTGCTTGTGGAGGGCTCCTCCATCGCGCTCAAATCGAGCGGACGATCCTCCATCGCCTTAAAGCTCAACAGCAACGCGTGCTACTGCGTCGGCGTCGCCATCCGCCGCGACTATTTCGCCGCGGGCTTGTTCGATTTCTGCGGAAACGAGCTTACCTGCGAGCATGTCGATCTTGTAGCGCCCTACGACACCCGCGAAACAGCGTACGCAAAGCTGTTCAGCATGATCGACAACGCCATCGCGCAGGTAAAGCCGTCTGGCGCGTTCATCGGCATCGGCGTGGGCGCGCCGGGGCCTATCAATGTGGAAGCGGGCACGATCGACGACCCGCCCAACCTGATCGCGTTCGAGCATACGCCGGTCGTCAGCCTGCTTTCCGAGCGCTATCACTGCCCCGTGACGCTGAAAAACGATGCGTGCACCCATGCGCTCAGCGAACTTTTTTACGGCGTGAAGGATCGCTATGACAGCTTTCTCGTGCTGGAGGTCACAGGCGGCCTGGGCGCAGGGCTTGTGCTCAACCGCCATTTGAACGAGAGCCAGCTTGGAAACGGCAGCGAGCTGGGTCACACCACCATCGATATCAACGGCAGGCGCTGCAAGTGCGGCAATATCGGCTGCGCGGAGCTGTATGCTACGCTTGCGAGCATCACCGCATACGCCATGACGGTTGACAGCCGCTTCACCAACTGGCGCACCATCGTGGATTTTGCCAACGACGGCATGCCCGAAGCCAGGCAGGTTGTAGAGCGCGAGGCGTTTTATCTTACCACGCTGATCGTCAACACGATCAATATGCTGGATGTGGAGGCGATCATCGTCAACGGCCGCGATATCACCTACCGGCCTGAGCTGCTGCTCTCCTGCATCCGCAGGCTTTTATCCGAAAGAAAGCTGATCAAATGCGGGCATCCGGTGGATATCATCACCTCCTCCATCGATAAAAACCCCGACCTGCTTTCCGCCGCCAATCTCGCCATCGACCGCTTCCTCTCCTCCCCGGAGCAGCTCAAGCGCTTCGGCGAGGCGCAGCGCGCCGCAAATTGATCCCTAACGGCAAAAAAAGTGTGCATCGGATTTTCTTCCAATGCACACTTTTTTCATATGATCTGTTGACAGAAATCGACCGATCGTCGCCGCTTATACGGTCTTTTGTGCGGCAAGGGAAAATGCCGCCTCGTCGCACACCAGCGTCACATCGGGATGCAGCTGCAAAACGGATGCGGGGATCTCCGGCGTAACGGGGCCAAAGAAGGCGCGATACAAAATTTCCGCTTTGTCAGCACCCGTAATGATCATCACGATCCTGCGCGCCGCCATCACGGTACCGATACCCATAGTGAACGCCGCTGTCGGCACTTCGTCAAGGGAATCAAAGAAGCGTTTGTTGGCGTTTCTGGTCATCTCGGTAAGCGCGGCCTCATGCGTCCACAATGGAAAATGATCGCAGGGCTCGTTAAAGCCGATATGCCCGTCGTGCCCTATGCCTAAAAGCTGGATATCCACGCCGCCCCAGTCCTCGATCTTTCGCTCATAGGCCATGCACATAGCCTCCACATCGCTGGCAAGACCGTCCGGCACGATGGTGTTTTCCGGGCGGATGGAGATATGATCGAACAGGTTTTCCTGCATAAAAAAGCGATAGCTTTGGGGATGGTCAGCGGGAAGCCCCTTATATTCATCCAAGTTGGCGGAGCGCACACGGGAAAAATCGATCTCGCCGCGCTGTTCGCGCGCGATCAGCTCACGGTAGAGCGGCAACGGCGAGGAACCTGTCGCAAGGCCGATCACGCACGCGGGCTTTTGCTTGATAGCGGCTTCAAACTGATCGGCAGCGATTTTTGCAGCCGCTTCCGGATTCTTCGCTGTATAGATTTTCGTGTATAGCATTTTCAAACCTCCCACTATTCCATATAGTATGATGGTATCAGCAAGCGCGGCGTAGCGCAAGCGTATTTTTTGGCTTTTTTAGCTCACGGTCGCCCCGTTGATGACCAATGTATCCTTTTCCAACAGCTTCGTGTTCCCCTTTGGTATGAGGATCTCCTCGCCACGCCGTATCATGATGATGAGATCCTGTCCCGACGGGATCTCTGACAACGTCTTATTCGCCCAGTCGTCCCCTTTGGAGATGACCCTTTCATACAGTCGCACACCGTCGATACGGTTGGTGGCCTTGCCGCTCAAAACCAGCGTATCGCCGTTGGACAATACGGTCCTGCCGTTGGGAACGATCTTCCTGCTGCCACGGATGAGCAGTACCAGGAGGGATTCAGGCGGCAGTACAAGCTCGCGCACCTCCAAACCCACCCAAGGATGCGAAGCGGACACCGTGGATTGGATAAATTGAATGGGCACCTCGTCCACATAATCCGTAAAGGTTTTCATAACGTCGGATTCGTCGTCGGTCATGCGCAGGGCTTTCGCCGCAAAGGGTATCAGCGTGCCTTGGAAGAGTATGGAGAATAGGACAATAAAAAACACGATGTGGAATATGTCATGCTTGATCACCGCCGGATCGATCACCGCCATGATGGCAAAAACGATGGAGGCTGCGCCGCGCATGCCAGCCCACGATACGAGTATTTGTTGGTTTAAATTACTCTTAAACGGAGATAGTATGGCAAAAACTGCGGCGGGGCGCGCTATGAAGGTCAAAAACAACGCGACCCAAAGGCCCGTAAGCGCCACGCCGGGTAGCTGTGATGGCAACGCGATCAGGCCCAACAGGAAGAACAGCACCATCTGCATAAGCCCCGTGGTCGCATCAAAAAAGTTCACCAGCGCCCGCTTTTGCTCGATCCGCTGGTTGCCCAGCACAATGCCCACGATGTAGGCGCTCAAATATCCGTTGCCGCCAAAATAGGTAGGCAAAGCATAAGCTATGATGGCTACGGCCACCATGAAGATGGCGTCGAAGCCAGCGGTGGAAAAGCGGAATTTCCGCAGGAAAAACATGGAAACGACCGCGATCGCAGCGCCGAAGGCTACGCCATAGGCGACCTGCGCAAACAGCATGTACGCAAAATCGCCGCCCGAAGCCTTGCCATCCATGATGGAAAGGACGATGACGGTGAGCATATAGGAAAAGGGGTCGTTGCTGCCGCTTTCCACCTCCAGAAGCGAAGCCGTATGATAACGAAGGTTCAGACGCTTGGAGCGGAGGATGGAGAACACGGACGCCGCATCCGTGGAGCATATGACGGCGCCGATCAAAAAGCTTTCCAGCAGCGCAATCCTGAGAATGAAATAGCAAAACAGCCCCACAAGGCCCGCCGTGATGACCGTCCCCAAGGAGGAAAGCAGCACGGCCTTGACGACGATGGGCTGCGCAGCACTCCATTTGGTGCCAAAGCCGCCGTAAAACATGATGAAGATCAGGGCAATAGAGCAGATTTGCTCCGCAAAGGCATAATCGTCGAATTGGATCTTGATGACCCCGTCCGCGCCAAAGAACATGCCCAGCAGGATGAAGGCAAGCAGCGTGGGAATACCCAGCTTGGAGGATATCCTGTTAAAAATGACGCAGGCCACGATCACCGCCGCCGCCATAAGCAAATAAGAAGCCAACCCGTCTATGCCCTCGCTTTCGTTTTTGCGCCGCGCGCATACCGCGCAGCGCAACAGAAAATAGAAACCTTAAAGAATTATAACATACATCACGCGCGCTTGACTATGCGCAGATAGTATGCTACGCTTTGAGTATGAAATACCGCACAAAAATGCGGAATACTAAATTTAAGGAGACTGTCGAATATGGTGAGCGAGCGAATAGAAAAGATACGCCGGAACTACGTTGAGTCTAAGCCTGAAATCTCCTGTGAGCGCGCGCTCATCTGGACGCAATCCCATAAGGAAACGGAGGGGCTGCCGGTCTGCATCCGCCGCGCCCGCGCGTTTTACGACTGCTGCGCGCAGCTTGGCGTGCACATTTTTGAGGGCGAGCTTGTGGTGGGCGCGATCGGCGAATTCCGCAAGTGCGGTATCCTGACGCCGGAATTCTCCTGGCTTTGGGTGGATAAGGAAATGGACACGTTTGCGACACGTCCGCAGGACCCCTACATCATGACGGACGAACAGCGGGCTTTCGTGCGGGAAAGCATCTTCCCCTATTGGAAGGGCAAGTCTCTGGAGGAGGCGTTTTTGGCGCGCCTGCCCGAGGAGACCCGCCACATTGGCGTGGATACGGGCATCATCGACAATGATTCCAAGTGGCGGCAGGCTGTGGGCGAGATCACGCCGGATTATCAGGACGTGTTGTTCAAAAAGGGCTTCGGCGGCGTCATCCGCGAGGCCGAAGCGCACATAGCAAGCCTTGACCCCACCAAGCCCGAGGATGAGGACAAGAAGGATTTCTACACCTCCATCCTTTGGACGTCCAAGGGCATCATCCTCTACGCCAACC
>JAQVRG010000048.1 GCA_028701165.1 Eubacteriales bacterium
CACCACGAACGAAGCGCTGTTCTATCTGATGGGCAAGGGTCTCATCGTAGCGCCCTCCAAGGCGGTTAACGCCGGCGGCGTGTCCGTATCCGGCCTTGAGATGAGCCAGAACTCCGAGCGCTTGACTTGGAAGCCCGCCGAGGTTGACGAGATGCTCCACAACATCATGATCAACATCCATGCCGCTTCCGAGAAGGCCGCCGAGGAAGCGGGGCTTGGCTACAATCTGGTAGCCGGCGCGAACCTCGCAGGCTTCAAGAAGGTTGCCGACGCCATGATGGCGCAGGGCATCGTCTGATAGAAACAGTCCCTATCATAAACCTACAAAGCCCGCCAGCTATGCTGGCGGGCTTTTCACACGGTGCTGTTCGCGGACGGGAATGTATGCTATTCTATAGAAAACAGGGAAGGTGAAGATCATGACGGATCGTGAATACATGCTGCTTGCGCTGGAGGAGGCTAAGCTTGCCGCCGCGCAAAACGAAGTTCCTGTCGGGGCTGTCTTGGCGCGTTCCGACGAGATCGTCGCGCGGGCGCATAACCTTGTGGAAGCGCGGCGGGACGCGACCGCGCATGCGGAGCTTCTATGCCTGCGCGCAGGCATAGAAAAGCTGCAAAGCAAATGGCTGACGGATTGCACGCTCTATGTCACGTTGGAGCCCTGCGCCATGTGCGCCGGCGCGATGGTCAGCGTACGCCTTGGCCGGCTTGTGTTTGGCACGTTCGACGAGCGCTGCGGCTGCTGCGGCTCGGCGCTCGATCTTGTGACGGACGCGTTCTACCATACCGTCCCCACCGTCGGCGGGCTGATGGAGGAGGCATGCGCTTCCCTGCTTACGGATTTCTTCAAAAGCAGGCGCGTATAACGCCCGCATCTACAGCCAAAATAGCCGACGCCGACCTTTCACCCAAGGCCGGCGTCTTGTTTCTTGGAGGTTTTAGGAAAAATCAGGAAGGAATAAACACTTGAGCTAATGCTCTTCTCTCATCTCGCACGCTTAGTATAGCAAAGGAATGTGGCGAAAACATGTGCATGATTTGAAGGATTCGCAAGCAAAGTATGAATAAAAATCACACGGCTGCGTGTACGGCTATCGCCCATATACGGGCTCGCCGTCCAAAAACACGGTTTGTATGCCCTCCGCCGTCAGGTTTGCGTCCCGATACGTCGCCCGATCCCTAAGCGCCGCGTAGTCCATCAGCACCAAATCCGCAGCCAGCCCCGGGCGAATCGCGCCGCGGTCAAAAAGGCCCAGCCGCGAAGCGGGCAAACCCGTCATGCGGCGCACCATCTCCTCAAGCGTAAATATCCCCTTTTCCTTTACATAATAGCAAATGGCACGCGGGAAGGCGCCGAACGCACGCGGATGGCCGTTCTCGTTCTCTCGGCCGAGCAGCCCGTCCGTACCGATAACGCTGTGCGGGTATTGTGCGATCGCAAGCAGGTCCTCCTCGCACATGTGAAAATAGACCCCCAGCCCCAAGCCTTCGTTCCGGCACAGTATCTCGATATAGGCGTCAAACGGGTCCTGCCCCGTCTTTTTTGCATACGCCGCGATCGTCATGCCTTCCGCGTCCTTGAAAAAGGGGCAGGCGGCCACCATCACGCCATCAAACCCGCCGCTGTTATAAACGTAGTTGTCGTAATCGCTCTGTACGCTCATTTCTTCGCGGATGGCACGAAGCGCCGCAGGGTCGCGCAAATAGCGGCACAGGGCTTCCATGCCGTCTTTGCGGTATCGCGGCGGTATGGAAACGTTGAGCGAGGTCTGTCCCGCCAAATACGGATAATGATCCACCGTAAGATGCACGCCGCGCGCGATCGCCTCGTCGAACCTTTTTAAAATGCGCGCCGGTTTTCCCCAGTTTTGCCGTCCCGCCGCCTTGAAGTGGCTGATAAAAACGGGCACGTCCGCGCGCGCGGCGCACAGCAGCGCCTCGTCCTCCGCCTCCTCCACGCGGTTGCTTTCATCCCGCACATGCGTAGCGTACATGCCGCCGCAATCGTGCACGACGCGAAGAAGCTCGATCAGCTCCTCCGTCTGCCCGTAACAGCCCGGCGCATACACAAGGCCGGAGGAAAGCCCCAGAGAGCCGCCCTCCATCGCCTCCCGAAGAAGCGTTTGCATCGCTTGCATCTGCGCGCGCGTCGGTTTTTCCGCGTTATAGCCCATCACGGCAAGGCGCAATGCGCCATGCCCCGTAAAATACTCCGTTTTGGGTTTTCGCGGTATGGCGTTTGCATACGCGCGATAGGCGCTGTAGCTTTCCAATGCCTCCACGGGCGGCACGCTGGGGCAGGGGGCTATGCCGCTTACGAAACGGATGTGCCGCTGCATATCGCGCGTATCCGCCGGCCACATGCTCACGCCGCACTGTCCCGCCGCCTGCGTGGTGATCCCTTGGGAAAACTTGCTTAACGCCGAAAACGCGCTTTGCAGCATCAGATCGCCGTGAGAATGCGCGTCGATAAAGCCCGGCGTCAGCGTAAGGCCGGACGCGTCGAGCAGCTCCGCTTCGATGGGCACGGTTCTGCCGCCCTTTGTTACGTCCGCGATCCTTCCGTGCTCGATCAGCACATCGCCCAGAAAGGCGGGTGCACCCGTCCCGTCGATGATGTTTACGTTTTGAATCAGCTTCATGGGAAAACCATAGACCCATGCGCGTTCTTTGTCAAGCAACGCATATAAAAAAACGGACGCGCCTCTCTGCGCGTCCGTCCAAGTTACCGCCGATGCGATTTGTTCAAGCTACTACGATATTGACGATATTTTTTACCACGATGACCTTTCGGACGGTCTTACCCTCCACAAAGGGTTTTACGTCCTCTTGCGCAAGCGCTTTTTCCTCCACCTGCGCCTTATCCATGCCCGCCGGAAGAAGGATGCGTCCGCGTATCCGGCCGTTGACCTGAATACCGTATTCGATACTGTCCTCCACCAAGGCGCTCTCGTCCCATGTCGGCCACGCCGTTTCGTAAAGCGGCTCGGCGCTTCCCACAAGCTCGTTGAGCTCCTCGCAGATGTGCGGCGCGACGGGAGAAAGCAGCGTAAGGAGAATGTGGAACTCCGTGCGGCTGATGCTGCCCTTCGTATAAATATCGTTCACCATGGTCATCATCTGCGCGATGGCCGTGTTGTACTTCATGGCCTCGTAGTCCTCGCTCACCTTTTTGACGGTGTAGTTGACCACGCGCTTCATATCCTCGGTAATGCCGTCTGCGTCGTTAAGCATATCCTGCAAACGCCACACGCGCTCAAGGAACCTGCGGCAGCCGCGCGCGCCTGTGGTGCTCCACGGGATGGGCTGGTCGAACGCGCCCATGAACATCTCATAGAGGCGGAAGCTGTCGGCTCCCATTTCCGCCACAACGTCGTCGGGATTGATGACGTTGCCGCGGGATTTGGACATCTTTTCGCCGTTCTCGCCGAGTATCATGCCGTGGCTGGTGCGCTTCTGGTACGGCTCGGGCGTAGGCACAGCGCCGATATCATACAGGAACTTATGCCAGAAACGGGAATACAGCAGATGCAGCGTCGTGTGCTCCATGCCGCCGTTGTACCAATCGACGGGCATCCAGTATTCCAAGGCTTCCTTACTCGCAAGCTCCTTATCGTTATGCGGGTCGCAATAGCGAAGGAAATACCAGCTTGAACCGGCCCAGTTGGGCATGGTGTCGGTCTCGCGCTCGGCGGGGCCTCCGCAGTGCGGGCAGGTGGTCTTGATCCAATCCGTCGCGCGGGCAAGTGCCGAGGAACCGTCGTCCGTGGGCTGATAATCCTCGATCTCGGGCAGCACCAAGGGCAGCTCCTCATAGGGGATGGGCACCCAGCCGCATTTCTCGCAGTGCACCAGCGGGATCGGCTCGCCCCAGTAGCGCTGGCGGGTAAACACCCAGTCGCGCAGCTTATAGTTGACCTTGCGCGTGCCAATACCCTTCTTTTCAAGCCAATCGATCATCTTGGCGATCGCGTCCTTGACCTCCAAGCCGTTTAGGAAATCCGAGTTCACCAAAACGCCGCTGGCAACGTCCGTGAACACCTCTTCCTGTACGTTCTTGCCGCCCGCAACCACCTCGATGATGGGCAGGTTGAATTTCTTTGCAAAATCCCAGTCGCGCTCATCGTGCGCGGGAACAGCCATGATCGCGCCCGTGCCGTAGCCCATGAGGACGTAGTCCGCCACCCATACGGGAATGGGCTGATTGTTTACGGGGTTGACCGCCGTGACGCCCTCAAGGGGCACGCCGGTCTTTTCCTTATTCAGCTCGCTGCGTTCGAAATCGGACTTGCGCGCCGCTTCCTTTTGATATGCGCGCACGGCGTCCATGTTGGTGATCTTGTCCCGCATGGCGTCGATCAAGGGATGCTCCGGGGACACGACCATGTATGTCGCGCCAAAGAGCGTATCGCAGCGCGTGGTGTAAACCTTCAAGCCCTCGGGATAGCCCTCGATGGGGAACACGACCTCCGCGCCCTCGCTGCGGCCGATCCAGTTTTTCTGCTGAATCTTGACGCGCTCGATAAAGTCCACGCCGTCCAGATCATCGATCAGGCGCTGCGCGTATTCGGTGATCTTGAGCATCCACTGGGAACGCACCTTTTGTACTACAGTACCGCCGCAGCGTTCGCACACGCCGTCCACCACCTCTTCATTCGCCAAACCCACCTTGCAGGAGGTGCAGAAGTTGATGGGGATCTCGGCTTTATAGGCAAGACCTTTTTCATAGAGCTTCAGGAAGATCCACTGCGTCCACTTATAATAGCTTGGATCGGTGGTGTTGACCTCGCGGCTCCAATCGAAGGAGAAGCCGAGGCGCTTGAGCTGCCCGCGGAAAAGATTGACGTTATCCTCTGTCACCTTGCGCGGATGCACGCCCGTTTTGATGGCGTAGTTCTCCGTTGGCAGGCCGAACGCGTCCCAGCCGATGGGATAGAGCACGTTGTAGCCCTCCATGCGCCGTTTGCGCGCGATGATATCCATAGCGGTGTTGGAGCGCGGGTGCCCCACATGCAGACCCATACCGGACGGATACGGGAACTCGATCAGGGGATAGAACTTCGGCATGGTATAGTCGTCCTTGGCCTCGAAGCAGTGCGCTTCCTCCCATTTCTTCTGCCACTTGGCCTCTACCGCATCATGATCATATCTTTGCGACATAGAGAAAACCTCCTCCGTTGAATTTCGTTATTTGCGCGCGCCTGCGCATAAAAAAGCCCTCGTCTCCATCAAGAGACGAAGGCATAAACCTCCGCGGTACCACTCTCGTTGCGGAAAAAACTCCGCCACTCGAATCCCATAACGCAGGACATGCGGCGCGGCTTACTTCCGTTCGGCCGCACGGCTCCGCGACGAGCTTCGGTACTTTGCCACGCTGCCTCGCACCCGCCGGCAGCTCTCTTTGGCGGCTAAAATTCCTACTGTTTCGCTTCAACGCCTATATGCGTGTTAGTATAGCGCTTTCACACGAGCCTTGTCAAGCTTGGTTTCGCATCTTTTGCCAGCCCGCAAGCGGCGAACGCAAAGCGGGATATGTATTGGAAACATTGTGTTAATTTTACTGCCCGCGCAAGGAAAGCCCAGGGCATAAACGCCCATATTCCCGCCTTTTTCAACAGCGGCGCACGAAAATGGCTTTGTTGACAAGCGCAGGGCGTATTGATAGAATCAACGCAAGTATTGAATCACTTGCAGGAGTATATATGAAGGCGTTTTTGCGTTGTATCGCGGTCGTTGTCCTTGCGTTTGCCATGCTGCTTTCCCTGATTGGCTGTTCCGCGCCCACGGCGGTTGAAGCTATACCCGTAGCCGTTCCGGCCAATACGGCTGTCGCCCCGTCCAACACGCCGGCCGCCGCGCCCACTGCGACCGCAGCCGTTGCAACGCCCGCGCCTACGGCGACGCCCGCGCCGCCCCCGCCCGGCGACCGCTTCTATGACGCTTTTTTCGACGACGCGGTCTTCGTCGGCGATTCCATTACGCAGGGCTTGCAGAATTATGTGATTCATCTGCGCAAGGATACCCCCTCGCTTTTAGGCACGGCGCGTTTCGCCGCGGCCAAGAGCTTCAATCTGGAGCGCGCGTGTTTTAGAAAAGCGCCCAGCGACGGCGCGCTGCGCTATAAGGGCAAGGCCATGACCATACCGGGTATCATGACGGCCATGGATGTTCATACTGTATACATTATGCTGGGTGTAAACGATTGGGCGGGGTCGCACATCGACGACTGCATCGAAAACTACGCCACCCTCATCGCGCGCATCCTCGAAGCCGTCCCCGACGCCGTCATCTATGTGCAGTCCTGCACGCCGGTAACGCAAAAGGGCGAGAAGGCAAAGCTCACCAACGTAGGTTTGGACGCTTTCAACGTATCCCTGCGCGCGCTTTGCGAGCAAACCGGCGCGCGCTATGTGGATATCTCGACCGCCCTTAAGGACGAAACGAATTGCCTCAATCCCGCTTATTCCTCCGATAATTACGTGCATATGTCCAAGGAGGGCGCCGAGGCTTGGATCGGGGCGCTGTACCAATACGCTTATGAAGCATATGTCTCCGGCGCATGGGAAGGCCCGGAGGAAAGGAATTAAGTTTATGCAAAAAAAATCTCTGTCGCTTCTTTTAACCGTCTGCGCGCTGTGCCTGTGCGCGTGCGCAAAGCCCGCCTTGGAAACCACCACGCAGGACGCGGGGATACTCTTCAACAACGCCTATACGGCCATGGAGCCCAACCTCCCCGAAATGATGGAAATACCCGAGGATATGATACTGGACTACTACGGCATTGAGCCTGCGGATTACACGGCGAGCCTTGTGCGCATCAGCGTTGACAACATGCTTGCCGACGAGGTCGTCATGATGGAGGCCTCCGACGAAGCCGCGGCGGAACGCATCGAGGGTCTTCTCAAGGAGCGCTTGCAGGCGAAGGCGGGCGAAGCGGAGAACTACTCGCCCGAGCAGTTTGCGATCATCAGCAAATGCGGCGTCGTACGCGACGGTCAATCTGTTGCGCTGCTGGTTTCCGCCGATTATCAGGCGCTTGTGGACGCCTTCGCGGCGCGAAGCTAACATGCGTACGCGCTGTAAAAAAAACGTTCTGCTCATGCTGGCGTTCATAACGGCGCTTCTTTGCTGTGCGCCCACCTTCGCTTCCTCCGGCGACGACTTTTTCACCGATGCGGTATTTTTCGGCGATTCCCTTACCGTGGGTCTTGAAAAATATGTGCGCGCCAAGCGCGAATCGGACGCTGATTTTTGGAGCAACGCACAGTTTTTAGCGCAGAACGGTTATATGGTCTCCTATGTGACGAACGCGGACGGCTTTCAGAAGCACCCCGAATATGACGGGAGACGGCGGCAGCCGCAGAAAAGCCTTGACGCTATGGACGCAAAAAAGGTCTTCATTACGCTGGGCATCAACGATTCGGCAGGCGACGTCAGCCTGCTTCTTAACAACTACAAGAACATGCTGGACGTTATCCAAGATAGGCTGCCCAAGGCGCAGCTTTACATGATCGCCGTATTCCCCATGACCGCGACGCGGGAGAGCGGCGCGCGCAACAATGCAAAAATCGACCAGATCAACGAGGGGCTTCTGCGCATCGCCATGAGCAGGGAAATCCCCTTTATCGACTTTACGCCGCGTTTGAAGGATCAGGGCGGCGCGCTGCAAAGAGCCTATTCCAGCGACGATTATGTGCACTTGAGCAACGAGGGCTACGATGTATGGATCGGCGCGATGGGTAATTTTGTGAAATTCATCAGCCTTGAGCCGCAGAGCAGCGATCAGGCGACCATCGTAAACGTAGACGAGTTCGTCAACGCCCGCAACAAGCCCTCCAAGTCCGGCAAAAAGGTATCCACCATCGGCAAGGGCGAAACGGTGGACGTGCTGGAGACCTGCTCCGGCAGCTGGTACAAGATCGCCTACGACGGCAATGAAATGTATGTGTACGGCAACTACCTCTCCGTCGGCACAGCCGGCCTTCGCGGCAAGGTGGTGAACGTTTCCGAATACGCGAATCTGCGCAAGCGCCCCAATAAGGACGCGGAATTGGTCGGAGAAGCGGAAAGAGACGCCGTTCTAAGCGTCAGCCAGCTTTACTATAACCCGTCTTGGTATCGGGTCATCGTTAACGGCGATCCCGCGTACATCAATAAAGAATACGTGGAGCTTTCATAAAGGAACGAATGGAAGGGGAGGGCGCAAGTCTTGCGCCCTCCCCTTATTGTATACATAACCGCCGCTATCTGCTCATCCATTTCGCTTCCTTTGTAAGCGCCGAGGCGAAGATTTCAAAAGCATGACCCTTTAGATGAACAAAGCCGTCGCGCGAGTATTCCGCCTTCAAGCCGCCCGTTTCATCCACAAGGCTCTTGTTGAAATTGATGTATTCACATCCCTTGGCGCGCGCCGCATCCTCCACCATCGCGTTATAATCCGCCACGTTCTCGTTCTGAAACTTGGAATACTGGCCCTCCGTTACGATGGGCGTGATCCCGATCAAGCATATTTTGATATCGTGGTTTTTGGCGCGGATGTTGTCGATCAGCTTTTCGTATTTTATCCTGTTATCATGCGCCGCCTGAAAAATATCGTTCAGCCCCAGCATGATAAACACCTTTTTTGCGCGCATGGCGGATAAAGCGTCCTCCGGCTTATAGGAATCCCCATCGTATTTTACAAACTTTTTCGGGTTGGAGGCGGACGCGTAGGTCAGGCTGTAGCTTATGGTGGTCATAAATTGCAGCTCGCCCAAGTAGTCCGGCTCGGTCT
>JAQVRG010000049.1 GCA_028701165.1 Eubacteriales bacterium
GGCACGGCCGAGCACGACCACGTCGAGCACCTCGTGCATGTTCTTTTCAAGCTCCGCGTCAATATAGCTTCCGTCCGCCTTGGGCCACGCGCATAGGTGGATGCTCTCGGGGGCGTTCGCGTCTACCGAGCGCACCATATTTTGGTACATGTTTTCCGCCATGAAGGGGATGAAGGGGGCGCTTACGAGCGTGAGCGTATGCAGCACCGTGTAGAGCGTCATGAAAGCGGCTTCCTTGTCCGCCGTCATCTCCTTACCCCAGTAGCGTTCGCGGCAGCGGCGCACATACCAGTTGGAAAGCTCGTCTACGAAGTCCTGCATCTCGCGGCCGGCCTCCGTCATCTTAAGCTCGTCGAGGTACGCTTCCACGTCGCGTACGAGCGTGTTGAGACGCGAGAGCACCCAAAGATCCATGGGGGAGAGGTTCTCGCGCTTAAGGGTATGCTTGGTGGGATCAAACTTGTCGATCTCGGCGTAGAGGATGTAGAACGCGTAGGTATTCCAAAGCGTGCCCATGAATTTGCGCTGGGATTCGCTTACAGCTTCCTCGCTGAAGCGGTTGGGCAACCACGGCATGGAGGAGGTATAGAAATACCAGCGCACCGCGTCCGCGCCCTGATGATCGAGCAGCACCCACGGATCGACCACGTTGCCGATGTGCTTGCTCATCTTGCGGCCTTCCTTATCCTGCACATGTCCCAGCACGATGCAGTTTTGGAAGGACGGCTCATCGAAAAGGCAGGTGGAGATCGCAAGCAAGGTATAGAACCAGCCGCGCGTTTGGTCGATGGCTTCGCTGATGAAGTTCGCGGGGTAGCGGCGCTCAAACTCCTCCTTGTTTTCAAACGGATAGTGCCATTGCGCAAAGGGCATGGCGCCGGAATCAAACCAGCAGTCGATCACAACGGGCTCGCGCTTCATCGTGCCGCCGCACTTATCGCACTTGAAGGTGATGGGATCGACGTAGGGCTTATGAAGCTCGATATCCTCCGGGACGTCCGGATTGAGCGCGCGCAGTTCCTCGCGGCTGCCCACGACGTGGATCTCGCCGCAGTCCTCGCAGACCCATACCGGCAGCGGCGTGCCCCAGTAGCGCTCACGCGAGATGCCCCAATCGATCACGTTTTCAATGAAGTTGCCCATGCGGCCTTCCTTGATGTTTTCGGGGATCCAGTTGACGCGGCGATTGTATTCCATCAAACGGTCGCGCACCTTGGTCATGGCGATGAACCAGCTCTCGCGCGCGTAATAGATCAGCGGCGTGTCGCAGCGCCAGCAGTAGGGGTAGCTATGCTCAAACTCGGGCGCGTCGAAGAGGAGACCGGATTCCTTGAGGGCGTCCAGCACCAGCTTATCCGCGTCCTTGACGAATGTGCCGTCCCACGGCGTGCCGCCGCACATCATTCCGCGCGTGTCCACCATTTGGATAAAGGGCATATCCGCCGCCATACATACGCGGTAGTCGTCTTCGCCGAAGGCGGGCGCGTTATGGACGATGCCCGTGCCGTCGGTGGTGGTTACATAATCGTCCGCGATCACATAGAACGCGCGCTTCTTGCCGGCAGCCTTGGCGGTGCAGGCAAATAAAGGCTCGTATTCACGGTTGACAAGGTCACAACCCGGGATCTCATCCAAGATCTCGGCGCTTTCGCCAAGCACGCCCGGGACGAGATCGCGCGCCATGATGAACACTTCGCCGTTGGAGCGCACATGGCAGTACATCACGTTCGCGTTTACGCAAAGGCAGACGTTGGAAGGAAGCGTCCAAGGCGTTGTCGTCCACGCAAGATAGCTTGCGTCCTCGTCCTTGCACTTGAAGCGGACGGTAGCGGAGGTTTCCTTTACGTCCTTATAGCCCTGCGCGACCTCGTGCGAGGAAAGCGCGGTGCCGCAGCGCGGGCAGTAGGGGACGATCTTGTGTCCCTTATAAAGAAGCCCTTTGTCATAAATCTTCTTCAGCGCCCACCATTCGGACTCGATATAGTCGTTCTCGTAGGTGATGTAAGGATTCTCCATATCCGCCCCAAAGCCCATGCGGTCGGACATGACCTCCCATTCGCCCTTGTACTTCCATACGGATTCCTTACATTTGTGCAGGAAGGGCACGACGCCGTATTCCTCGATCTGCTCCTTGCCGTCTAAGCCGAGCTGCTTCTCCACCTCAAGCTCTACGGGCAGGCCGTGCGTGTCCCAGCCGGCCTTGCGCATCACGTCGTAGCCCTGCATGTACTTGTAGCGGGGAATGATATCCTTCATGGCGCGCGTCAAAACGTGTCCTATATGCGGCTTGCCGTTGGCAGTCGGCGGGCCGTCATAGAAGGTGTAGGCGGGCGCGCCCTCGTGAAGCGCCGTGCTCTTTTCAAAGATGCGGTTTTCCTTCCAAAATTCGAGGATCTCTTTCTCGCGGGCTACAAAGTCCAGCGAGGTGGGTACTTTTTTGTACATCATCACACAACTCCGTTTCTGTCAAATATCAATAAAAAAATCCGCATCCCGTATCGGGACGCAGATTCATTGCGCGGTACCACCCGAGTTGGCGCATAGCGCCCTCTCCTTGGCCGAACCAATATCCGGCCGCCCCTGTAACGTGAGGCGCACGTCAAAGCTTACTGTGCGGATCATCCGCGCTTTCAGCCTTGCGCTCGTGGGGGATACGAAGGGCGGCGCTTCCTGCCGCACTTTCACCGTACTGCGGCTCGCTTAAGGGCAACCGACGATCGCCTGTCCCAGTCAATACTTTTCCAATGGAGCTATTATAGCGGTTTGCGGCGGTTTTGTAAACGCTTTTTCACAACAATTATGCAATTCCCCACTTTGAAAAGCATAACATATGTGTTAAACTAATCAGAATAGTGGAAAGATGCGCGTTTACCGCGCATTTGAAGTACAGGAGGACGACTTTGTTAAACAACAACGGGCGCAGATGGCGCACCCCTATTATTTACCTGCTTATATTGGCTGCGATCGTTCTGCTCGCAAGCGGCTTGGATCTCTCCGGCACGAAGCCGGAAGAGGTTTCGTACATGGACTTTTTGAAGATGGCCGAGAATGGCGAAATCAGTGCGATTGAAATACAGGATCAAGAGCTGGTCGGCTTGAAGAAGGATTCGTCGATCGACGCGGCGCTGTTCCCCGCCAAAAGCGATTTTCATACCATCATCCCCTCACAGTACCGCTTTGAAGAGGATATGGCGATCATGGCGGCGCGCAAGCTCAATAAGGACGTAGAGGACATTACGGCGGGCGAATACGGCTTTGCCTACGAACCCGCGGAGCCGGAGCGAACCTCCATTTGGGAGATCATACTGCCCTACATCATCATCTTCGGCGCTTTCGGCCTGTTCTTCTACTTTATGATGCAGTCGCAGGGCGGCGGCAACAAGGTTATGAGCTTTGGCAAAAGCCGCGCGCGCGTGCAGACGGATATGAAAAACAAGGTCACGTTTGCGGACGTGGCGGGCGAGGACGAGGAAAAAGCCGAGCTTATGGAGGTTGTGGACTTCATGCGCAACCCCAAGCGCTTTACCGTCATGGGCGCGCGCATCCCCAAGGGCGTGCTGCTTGTAGGCCCTCCGGGTACGGGCAAAACCTTGCTTGCAAAGGCGTGCGCGGGTGAGGCGGACGTGCCCTTCTACTCGATTTCCGGTTCTGATTTTGTCGAGATGTTCGTGGGCGTGGGCGCAAGCCGCGTACGCGATCTGTTCACCACCGCCAAGAAAACGGCGCCCGCCATCATCTTTATCGACGAGATCGACGCGGTCGGCCGTCAGCGCGGCGCGGGTCTGGGCGGCGGCCATGACGAGCGCGAGCAGACGCTCAACCAACTTTTGGTGGAGATGGACGGCTTTGCCGTCAACGAGGGCATCATCGTGATCGCGGCGACCAACCGCCCGGATATACTCGATCCGGCGCTGCTGCGCCCCGGCCGGTTCGACAGGCAGATCACCGTCAACGTGCCCGACGTGAAGGGACGCGAGGAGATACTCAAGGTACACGCCAAGGGCAAGCCTTTGGCGGCGGATGTGGATCTTGCGGTGCTTGCAAAGCGCACCAGCGGCTTTACGGGCGCGGATTTGGGGAATGTGCTCAACGAGGCGGCGATCCTCGCGGCACGCTTTAAGAAAAAGGTTATTGGCATGCCGGAGATGGAGGAGGCCATCACCCGTACGGTGGTCGGCCCCGAAAAGCGCAGCCGTTTGATTACGGAGGACGATAAAAAGATCACCGCCTACCATGAATCGGGTCACGCGATCGTGGCGCACTGCCTGCCCCATTGCGATCCGGTGCACGAGGTATCCATTATACCGCGCGGCATGGCGGCTGGGTATACGATGATCATGCCGGATAACGACAACAGCCATATGTCCCGAGGCAAGATGCTGGATCAGATCTGCATGAGCATGGGCGGGCGCGTAGCCGAAAGCATCGCGCTTGACGACATTTGCACAGGCGCGATCCAAGACCTCAAGCAGGCGACGGAGGTCGCCCGCAAGATGGTGATCGAATACGGCATGAGCGAGGCGATAGGCCCCGTATTCTTGGGCGGCGACACGGAGGTGTTCATCGCTAAGGACTGGGGACACCAGCGCAACTATTCCGAAAAGGTCGCGTCCACCGTAGACGCCGAGGTGCGGCGCATCCTTGAGGAGCAGTTCGACCGCGCGCGCAGCATCCTACAGGATCACAGGGAGGCTTTGGAACGCGTGGTCAAGGCGCTGTATGAATACGAGCGCATCACGGGCGAGGATTTCGTCAAGATCTTCAACGGCGACGAGGTCGAGCTTACGAGCTTCCGCGAGCAGCAGGAGCGCCTTATGACCCCGGATGAAGAGGTTCTAAAGCAGGAAGCGGAAGAGGAAAAGGCCAAGGCGGACGCGGGCGAGGATAGACCCAAGTGGGAGACGTTTGTGCGCGACGCGGCCGAGCGGGAGCCGGCGGCCGAAGAAAAGGCCGAGGATGAAGATGAGCCCAAGGCTGAAGAAAAGTCCAAGGACGAGGAAGAATAGAAAAACGTGATAGCTGCGGCGCGGTCAACAGACCCGCGCCGCGCTTTTCCTATCAGGGCGCGGGGGAAATAAGCCATAAGAGCAATGCAAAAGAAAGTATATGGAACATCGTGTTGAATGCGCGCCGTTTGTCTGTTATACTAAAGATGCGGCGTGCGCCGCAAGATTTTGCAAAAACAGGGGTGTATGTCGGTATGAATAGCGGCAGCGGCGTCATTAGGATATTTGCGGGATCTGCAAGCAAGAAGTTTGCGCAAAAGATGTGCGATTATCTGGGAAGTCCCATGGGGGACTGCGAAACCATAGTATTTTCCGAAGGCAACACCTTTGTAAGGATCAACGAGAGCATCCGCAACAGCGACGTTTACTTTGTGCAAACCCTTGGTTTGCATCCAAACGACGAATTTGCGGAGCTTCTCTTTTTTATGGACGCCTTTAAGCGCGCAAGCGCCAATTCCGTGACGGCGATCATTCCATATTTCAGCTATGCAAAGGGCGATAAAAAGGACGAGCCCCGCGTTTCCATCCGCGCGCGCGTGTGCGCGGAGTGCATTGAGCTTGCGGGCGCCGACCGCATTATCACCATGGATTTGCATGCGGCGCAGGTGCAGGGCTTCTTTAAAGTGCCGGTGGATCATCTTTACGCGGAGCCGCTGCTTGCACAGTACGCGCGGCGGCTGGGCATCGCCAACGATGATCTTGTCGTGGTTTCGCCGGACGCCGGAAGCGCTAAGCGCGCGCGCTCGCTTGCGGACGCGCTGGGCTGTTCCGTGGCGATCGGCGATAAGATGCGCGTAGCGCATGACGAGAACGCCAAGGTGCTCGAGATTATCGGCGCCGTTAAGGGCAAGAATTGTTTGGTCGTTGACGATTTTACCATTTCGGGCGGTACGCTTGCGGAGGTCGCGCACGGCCTTAAGGATAAGGGCGCAAAGGATATTTACGCGTTCCTTTCCCATGTTGTGATGCAGGAAAAGGGCGTGGAGCGCATCGAAAAGAGCCCCATCAAGCTGCTCGTGACCACGGATACGGTGGACTGCCCCGCGGCGGAAAATTCGGATAAGATCCATATCATATCGGCGGCGCCCATGTTTGCGGAGGCTGTACGCCACATTCATGATAAGCAGTCCATGAGCACGCTTTTTGACAACCCGCCGCTGCATATGCTGGATGAGAGCTTTCATACGCGGCAGATGACCTTGCAGGATCTGATCAAAAAATAATTCAATACTGTACAAACGAAAGGGGAGAAGGCGGATTGCCTTCTCCCTTGTGGTATATCGTGATGGCGTTCTATCCCGCCGGCGCCGCATCGGTTATGGATTGCCAAGGGTCGGGCGCGGGCGCCTCGCCAAGCGACTGCCAAGGCGTTTCCGCCGGGAGCGGAACATTCGTAAGCGTCTGTCCCGGCACGAGCGTTCCGTCGTCGGCATAGTAGTAAACAGGATTGCCGTTTATATCGGGTACGGCCATGGTCGGGCGCGGCGTGCGCGGCGGCAGCGACGCGCCGGGAGTAAGCAAGGCCGCCTCCTCCGCGTCGTCGGCGTTGTCGTAGATAAACTGGTGCATCAGCCACGCGTTTTGCGTGATGTCCGTCAGCAGCACGGAGCGACTGTCATAGCGGCCGCTTTGATAGGTGTCGTCGGCGGGCATGCGGCTGTGGAGTATTCCCTGCGTGCGCATACCCAGCGCCTGCACGGCGCAGTCGAGGATCGCTTCGTTTGTCATATTGGTCTCCACCAGCGGCAGAAGCTTATATAAAATGGCGTACTGCTGCGTGGCGCTTTGGCTTTTGAATTTGGCGAACGCCGCCTTTAAAACCTGATACTGCCTGTCGCTGCGCTTAAAATCGCTGTCCAAATGCCGTATGCGCGCATAGCCGAGCGCCTGCTTGCCCGTGCATTTCACATTGCCCGGTTCGGCGAAAATAAAGCCGTCCCAAAGGTATTCCACGCCCCATTGCCTGTTGAGCCCCGCGATGCAATCGTTCGCGGCGCTGATCTCCTCGGCGGTCATATTGACCGTTACGCCGTCCATCACGTCGATAAGCTGGATGAACATGTTAAAATCGACCATGACATATTCCGTGAGGGCAAGGCGGTAGTTTTGGTTGATGGTTTGCATCAGAAGCTGCGTGCCGCCGTAGGCCATGGCGGCGTTGAGCTTGTTGTAATCGGGCTGATCGGGGATTTCCAAGAGCGTATCCCGCAGAAGCGAGGTCAGCTTGAGCCTTCCATGCGCCTTATCGATGGTGGCGATCATCATGGTATCGGCGCTGGAATTTCCGGTGCTGCCCCGCCGGTCGATACCAAGCAGCAGCACATTGTGATAATTCGCCGTGTCGCTGTTATCCGCATCCATCGCGGCGTACTGCGCATCGGTAAGCGGCGTTTGCGCGTAGACCTCGCTAAGCGGCATCGGCGTGGGGGTGGGCGTCGGCGCGGGCGTGGGCGCGGACGTACGATCACCCTGCGGCGTTGGCGTCGCGGCGGGCATGGGCGTGGAGGAAGGCGTTGCCGCAACCTGCGGCAGCGCCGCCGCCGCAGGACGGGAGATGCGCCCAAAGAGGAGCAGCAGAAGCACGAGGGGAACAGACAGCGCGAAAAGAAGAATCCCGGCGAGCAGGAGCCCTTTTTTCTTTCCGCTTTTCTTGTCGTTTCTATCACGTTGCGTTTTCATGCCACGAGTATACGCGCCGTGCATGCGCAAGTCAAATCGGGCGCAAAATGTTCACAGTTGCTTTGCAAAAGCGCGCGGCACGCGCTTGCTATCCACCGGGGGTTGTTATACAATACATCATGAATATGTATGGAAAGTTTGCAAAATTGTATGACGATCTGATGCGCGACGTGGATTACGACGCGTGGGCGGCGTACCTTTGCACGCTTTTGCCGCCGTCCGGACAGGTCGCGGATTGCGCCTGCGGTACGGGTGAGATATCCCTGCGCCTTAGCCGAGCGGGCTATGCGGTGACAGGGATTGACATTTCCCGGGAAATGCTGGCCGTCGCGCAGGAAAAGGCGCGCGAGGCGGGAAGACGCATACCCTTTGTCTGCATGGATATGCGGCGGCTGCAGCTCCATAAGCCCGTAGACGCCATCGTGTGCGCGTGCGACGGCGTGAACTACCTGACCTCAAGGGAAAGCGTACGCGCGTTTTTCGACGCGGCTTACGCTTGCCTCAAGCCGGGCGGACGGCTGTTGTTCGATGTTTCCACACGTTATAAGCTCTCTACGGTTCTTGGCTGCAACACCTTTGCCGAGGATGAGGGTGAGCGCGCCTATATTTGGAAAAATTACTACGATCCCGAAAACAGGCTGCTGGAAATGCGTCTGACCTTCTTTGCGAAGGAGGGTGAAGCGTATGCGCGCTTTTGCGAAACGCATGTCCAGCGGGCGCATTCCGAAACGGAGCTGCTGCACGCGCTTGAGAACGCCGGGTTTACGGCTTCCGTCTATGCGGCGTTTACGACGGACGAGCCTGCTAAGGAAACGGAGCGCATCCAGTTTGCGGCGGTGAAGCCGATATGAAGCCGATCGTTTCTATGCGCATGCTGGGGGAGGACACCCTGCTGCTTGCAACGAGGGTTCATGATAACCGCCTGCCGGACGCGGCGCTGGGAATGCGGTTGCTCATGGACGGCGTGGCGCATGTGCAGCGGCAAGCGCCGTATAGTCTTCCGCAAGGGAAGGTACGGGCGTGCACGCCGATCGAATACGCGCGC
>JAQVRG010000050.1 GCA_028701165.1 Eubacteriales bacterium
GCGCGGCTGGCGGGGCGGCCTTGCGCGCCGCGCTGTGCTGTTTGCGCTGCGCGGCTTTTGGTCGGGCGGTTTCTGTCGGGTGCGTATGGCATAATCATAACTCCTTTTAACTCAGCTTATAGTATAGCGCATATCGAGAAGGGGGACAAGGCGGTAAACCATGACGTCGCGGTTATTTTACATTTTCCTGTTCTTGTTATCTGCGCAGAGGTCGTGTATAATTGAGTCTGAATAAGTATGGACGCGAATCATGGCGAAGTGCGCATACGCGCAAAGAACTATGAATAGAGCGTTGCGAAACGGAAAGAGAGAGACAAGTTGGCAAAGAACAAGTTGAGGATCATCCCCCTGGGAGGACTGGGGGAAATTGGCAAGAACATGACCGTATTCGAATACGGCAAGGATATGATCGTGGTGGACTGCGGTTTGTGTTTTCCGGATGATGATATGCCGGGCATCGATCTGGTCATACCGGACATGGAGTATTTGGAACAGAATGCGTCTAGGCTGCGCGGCTTCTTCATCACGCACGGCCATGAGGATCACATAGGCGCTCTGCCCTATGCGCTCAAGCAGTTTAACGTACCGGTCTACGGAACCGCCTTTACGATGGCGCTGGTGGAGCATAAGCTCGAGGAGGAGCATATGCCAAGCACCAACCTCAAGGTCGTGAAGCCGGGGGATACGATATCGGCGGGCTGCTTCAAGGTGGAATTCATCAAAACCAGCCATTCCATCGCGGGCGCGTGTGCGCTTGCGATCAATACCCCGATAGGCGTCGTGATCCACACCGGCGATTTCAAGGTGGACTATACGCCCATAGACGGCGAGCCGATCGACGTGCGGCGCTTTGCGTATTACGGCGCCAAGGGCGTGCTGCTGCTGATGTCGGACAGCACCAATATAGAGAGCGAGGGGCATACGGAGTCCGAACGCGAGATCGGCAAGACCTTCGAGCATTATTTTGATATCGCCGAAGGCCGCGTGATCGTGGCGACGTTTGCGAGCAATATTTACCGCATCCAGCAGGTGGCGGACGTTGCGATCGCGCATGGGCGCAGCATATGCTTCCAAGGCCGCAGCATGATCAATATCGCCGAGATTGCGACAAAGCTCGGCTACCTGCATATCCCCACCGATAAGCTGATGGAGCTGGACAAGGCGGGCAAGATGAAACCGGAAAAGGTCTGCGTCATCACCACCGGCACGCAGGGCGAGCCCATGAGCGGCTTGACGCGCATGGCAAACGCGTCCCACCGCCTTATCGTGGGGGCGGGGGATACGGTGATCATCTCCGCATCCGCCATCCCCGGCAACGAGGTGGGCGTTGCGAAGGTCATCAACAACCTTTGCCGCAACGGCGCGAAGGTGGTCTACAACCGCATGGCGGACGTCCACGTTTCCGGCCACGCGCAAAAGGACGAGCTTAAGCTGATGTTCGCGCTGACCAAGCCGCAGTTTTTCATTCCCGTCCACGGCGAATACCGGCATCTGCATTACCACGCGGATTTGGCCGAGCAGATGGGCGTGCCCCGCAAAAACATCTTTATCGCCGACGTGGGCGACGTGGTGGAGCTGACGCGGGATGGCGGACGCATCGCGGAAAGCGTGCCTACCGGCGCCGTTATGATCGATGGAAGCGGCGTGGGGGATATCGGCAGCGTCGTGCTCAAGGATCGCAAGCTCCTTTCCGAGGATGGTGTGTTTACGGTAGTGCTCGTGACGGACAAGCAAAGCGGCGCTTTGCTGGCGGTGCCGGAGGTGGTTTCGCGCGGGTTCGTCTATATCAAGGATTCGGAAGAACTCATCGCGGGCGCGAAGACAGTCGTCGCCGACATCGCGGCGCAGCTTGCAAACGCGCACCGTTCGGAGTGGGCGACCATCAAAAACAACATGCGCGGCGCGCTTCGCAACTATTTATATAAGGAAACGGGAAGGCGTCCCATCGTGCTTCCCATCATTATAGAAATCGAGGCGGGGAAGAATGACAAACATACACGATAAGGCGCGCGAACTCGCTGCGGCGCTTCACGAAAGCGAGGAATACGCGCAGTACAGCAAGGCTAGAGAAGCCGCCTTTGAGAATGCGACGACAAAGGATCTGCTCAAGCAATACCGAAAGATGCAGACGCAGGCGCAGGCGGCGATGATCGCGGGCAAAAAGGATGAGGAAGCCATGCAGCGCTTGCAGCACATGGGCGAGATATTGCAGATGGACGCCAAGGCTGCGGCATACCTGATGGCGGAATACCGCCTGAGCACGCTCTTAAGCGATGTTTACAAGATCCTTGGCGAGGCGATCGACCTGGATCTTAGCGCATTGGAGGGATAAAGCCTTGGAAAAAAGGCCGATGGATAGGGAGACGCGCGAACGCAAACGCCGCACGCGCGCCGCTTGGAAAAAGGTATGGCATATCGTGCGCCCCATTTTGGTGATCGCCGTAAGCCTGTGCATATGCTATGTGCTTTTGAGTAAGGTCACCGTCAAGGTGCTGGATAAATTCCTGTTCCCCGTCAATCCGGCTGACGCCACGCCCGTGACAGTCACCATCGCAAGCGGCAGCGGCGCGTCCGCCATCGCCAAGGTATTATATGAGGCGGGCGGTACGGACGCCAACGACGAGCAGCTTTCTCCCGGCCTCATTAAAAGCAAGGCCGTGTTCAAGGTCTATGTGGATTTTACCGGCAAATCGAGCAAGCTGCGCGCGGGCACCTATGTGCTTTCCCGCAATATGGACATACCGCAGATCGTGGATATCATCTGCGCGGGCAATCCGCCAAAGGAAACCGTGCGCTTTACCATCACCGAGGGCTCGGATGTGGAGGCGGTGGCCGCGAAGCTTGTCGAGCAGGGCGTGCTTGCGGATGATAAAGAATTCTTGCGTCTATGTAAATCCGGCGAAGAATTCACGGATTATGCCTTTGTCAAGGAGATCCTCGACAAGCAGGCTGAAAGCGGCCAGCAGCGCGATTATGTTTTGGAAGGGTATCTCTTCCCCGACACCTATGAGGTCTATGTGGGTGCGTCGGCGAAAACCGTGATCAACAAGATGCTTATGCAATTCTTGGCCGTGTTCAGCGACGAGTATATCGCACGGGCGCAGGAGCTGGACATGAGCACGGACGACGTGGTGAAGCTTGCGGCGCTTATTGAGAAGGAGGCCAAGCTCAACGACGATTTTGCCAAGGTTTCCGCCGTGTTCCATAACCGCTTAAAGGCGGACATGCCTATGGAGTCGGACGCTTCGCTTCGCTATATCTTTAAGCAGAACATACTGAATTGGACGCAGGCGCAGCGCGAGGACGCTTCGCCGTATAATACCATCGCGCACAAGGGCTTGGGGTTGGGGCCGATCACGAACCCCGGCCGCAAGGCCATCGAGGCGGCGCTTTATCCGGATGAAACGATGCTGGAGGAAAACTACCTCTTCTTTGTGCTCAAATACGGCTGGACGGGCGAGCTTGCCTATGCGAAAACCAACGAGGAGCACGATGAAAACGTGGAGCGCTACGGCCAGTATTGGAGCATGACGGAGAAGCCCGCGGACTTTAAGGAAGAAACAAAAGAAAAAGAGTCATAAAAACACATAACACAGGAGGACTTACCATGTATACACCGCATATCAACGCAGAACCGAGTGATTTTGCCCCGACCGTGCTGATGCCCGGCGATCCGCTGCGCGCGAAGTTTATCGCGGAAACCTTTTTGGAAAACCCCGTGCTTGTCAATAACGTTCGCGGCGTGCAGGGCTATACGGGCGCCTATAAGGGTAAGAAGGTCTCCGTGATGGCAAGCGGCATGGGCATGCCCAGCATGGGTATTTATTCTTATGAGCTGTTTAACTTTTTCGGCGTGGAAAACATCATACGCATAGGTTCGGCAGGCGCGATCAGCCCCAAGCTGCCGCTGCGCAGCATCGTGATCGCCATGAGCGCGAGCTACAACAGCAATTTTGCCGCGCAGTACAAGCTCAATGGCACCTACGCGCCCACAGCAAGCTATGCGCTTTTGAAGAAGGCGACGGACGCCGCCGAGCGTATGAACCTTCCTGTGACCGTAGGAAACGTCCTTTCTAACGACCTTTTCTACGATGATGCGCAGGGTACGATGAACTGGCAGAAGATGGGCGTATTGGCCGTGGAGATGGAGAGCGCGGCGCTTTATATGAACGCGGCGCGCACGGGCAAAAACGCGTTGTGCATCTGCACCATTTCGGACAGCCTTGTAACGGGCGAGGAGTGCTCCGCAGCAGAGCGGCAGACGACCTTTACGCAGATGATGGAATTGGCGCTGGAGATCGCATAGTGCGGTAAAAAGCGCCGCAGCGCATAGTAAATAGACAATATATATCCCCGTAAGGGCGTTAAAAATATTAACGAACCCCTTGCGGGGATTTCTTGTATGTGCTATTGTATACAGAGGTACAATGATACAAGGATAAAAGAATTCAGGAGGACGGATCATGAAGAAGCTTCTCGCAATCGCACTCATACTCGTTATGGCGCTTTCGCTTACCGCATGCGCGGGCGGCGGCGGCCAAGTCCATCGTCTGGTCATGGTTACCGGCGGCGACGCCGGCACCTATTACGCCTTCGGCGGCGTTATCGCAAACGTACTGACCGAAAATATCGAAAACGTCGAGATCACCGCCACCACCTCGGGCGCGTCCGCGGCAAACGCACGGTCGCTGCACAATAAGGAAGCGGATCTTGCGATTTTGCAAAACGACGTTTTGGCCTATGCCGTCAACGGTACGGATTCCATGGCGGAGGACGGCGCTATGCCCGAGCTTCGCGCGATCGCGTCGCTTTATCCCGAGGCTGTGCAGCTTGTAGCGACCGCCAACAGCGGCATCAAGACCGTACAGGATCTTAAGGGCAAAAAGGTTTGCGTAGGCGACGCGGGCTCCGGCTCCGAAGTCAACGCCAAGCAGGTACTCGAAGCCTGCGGCCTCACCTATGATGATTTTGAAGTGCAGTATCTGAGCTTCTCCGAAGCCTCTACCGCCATGCAGAACGGCACCGTGGACGCGGCGTTCAATACCTCCGCCATGCCCAACGCTGCCATCACCGAGCTTGCCAACTACACCGATATCGTCGTTGTGCCCATCGACGGCGCTTCCGCCGACGCGCTGATCGCAAAGTATCCCTTCTATGCGAAAACCACCATATCCAAGGATATCTACGGCACGGACAGCGATGTGCAAAGCGTTGCCATGATGGCGATTCTCGCCTGCACGACGGAGCTTGATACGGATGTTGTGTATAACCTCACCAAGCAGCTCTTTGAGCAGAACGAAGCCCTCTGCGCGCATGTGCGCGGCAAGGACGTGACGCTTGCAAGCGCGCTTGACGGCGTGACCGTGGATTTCCACGAGGGCGCGCTCAAGTACTATAAGGAAGCGGGCGTCAACGTTGGGTAATGCGCGCGCGAACGAAGCAGCATAATCAAACAAGCAGACGGGGGAACTACCTGGTTCCCCTGTTTCTTGCTGTGTTGGCCTTGCTGTGCCTTATCCCCTTCAACACGCGCTTGGTCTTGTCCGATTATCGGACGGGTAAGACCCTTTGCACCTATCCGATACGCGGCGGCGAGACCTTCGCCATCCGCTACACGCATTCCGTCAATTTGTCCCATGTTACGGACACATTGGAATGGACGGGCAGGGAATTGATCCTTCGCACATCGCTGTTTACTTCCTTCGGCGCGGGCATACCCGTTCCCGCCGACGGCATAGGGACGGCGATCACCAACACGGAGGACGGTTTTTTATTGACCGGCATCGATAAGGCGCAAGCGGATAACGCGCTTCTCATCATGCTCCAAAAGGTGCCGGATCATCATCTGCTCTATCGGGAGCAGGCGATATCCCTGCTTGATATGGCGGGCTCGGGCGCGCTGCTGCGCCTGTGCGTGCGCCCCGTATCCCTAGCTACCATCATTCTGCATTCATAAGCATAGCGCCATACGGCTTGCGGCTTTGCAATATAAAGGAGATTCCTATGGGCTTATTCAAGAAAAAAGAACGCAAACCCCACGAAATCAAATTGGACATCGATACCACCGGCCTTTCGGAAGCCGAGATCGCGGCGCTGGAGGCGGAGGCTGTGCTCGCTAAATACGATCGGGAGTCGGCGTTTCGCAACCGTCTTCCCAAGGGTGCGAGCCTGTTTATCGGCTGCGTGCTGATCCTGTTTTCCATCTTCCAGCTCTACACCAGCATCTGGACGATACCAGCCCAGCAGCTTCGCCCCATTCATTTGGCGTTTACGCTGTTTTTAGCGTTTTTGCTTTATCCCGCGGGGCATGGCATGCGCAAGGATCGCATCGAGTGGTACGATATCGCTTTCGCGGTGCTCGCACTCGGCGTAGTGCTTTATATCCCGCTCAACTATGAGTATATCATCAAAAACGTAGGCAACTATAACGCCTTGGATATCGCCATCGGCGTGGTGGGCATGCTGCTTCTGATGGAGGCCTGCCGCCGCGTGGTGGGTATGCCGATACTGATCATCGTGACCTGCTTCCTGCTCTACGCGAAGTTCGGCAACCTGATCCCGGGTTCCTTCGGGCACAGGGGCTATTCGCTCAAGCAGATCGTCAACCATATGTATTATACGCTGAGCGGCGTATTCGGCACGCCCCTTGGCGTCAGCTCCACCTTCATTTTCCTGTTCATACTCTTTGGCGCTTTCTTGGAAAAGACGGGTGTAGGCAAGCTGTTCATCGATCTTGCGAACGCGATCGCGGGCAGGCATGTGGGCGGCCCCGCAAAGGTGGCGGTCATATCCTCCGCTTTGCAGGGCACGGTATCGGGAAGCTCTGTTGCAAACACCGTGAGCACGGGCTCCTTCACGATCCCCGCCATGAAGCGTTTGGGATACAAACCGGAGTTTGCAGGCGCTGTGGAAGCGGCGGCCTCTACCGGCGGACAGCTTATGCCGCCCATCATGGGCGCGGCGGCCTTTTTGATGGCGGAGAGCACGGGCTTTACCTACGCGCAGGTGGTCAAATCCGCCATAATACCTGCCATACTGTATTTCTCGGGCATTTTGATCAGCGTTCATCACGAGGCGCGAAAGATCGGCTTAAAGGGCATGCCGGAGGAGGAGATTCCCAAGATCGGCACGGTGATGAAGGAGCGCGGTCATTTGCTGCTGCCCTTGGCCTGCATGATCTATATGCTTTCCATCAAGGTCACGCCGACCTATGCGGCGCTTGGCGCGATTCTTACCTCGCTGATGGCGTGCAGCATCCAATGGCTTGCGATTATTCCCGTTGCGGTTATCGTTTTGTGCGAGCGCATGGGTATTCATTTTACGGTATACGCGCTGTATGCGATCGCCGTATGGCTGGTGATCTGCCTCGTGCGTTTTCTGCGGCTGTATGCCAAGCGCGGCGAGCGGCAAGCGCCCGCTTCTACCTATACGCTCATCAAGGAAAGCCTGCGCTTTGATCCCTACGATATCGTGGACGCGCTGAAATCCGGTGCGCGAAACGTTCTTGGCGTAGCGATCGCCTGCGCGATGGCGGGTATGATCGTGGGCACGGTGACGCTGACGGGCTTGGGCTTAAAATTTGCGACGGGCTTGGCGCGCATCGCGGGCGATAATTTGTATCTGCTGCTGTTCTTGACTATGCTTTCCTCTATCGTGCTGGGCATGGGCGTGCCGACGACAGCGAACTATCTGATCACCTCTACCATCTGCGCGCCCGCCATCATTACGATGGTATGCAACCTGCGCGGCATCGCGCCGACGGAGGCAACCATGGCGATCGTCATGAGCGCGCATCTGTTCGTATTCTACTTTGGCATCATCGCGGACATCACGCCGCCTGTAGCGCTTGCCGCCATGGCGGGCAGCGCGATCGCCAAGGGGGAGCCGTTTAAGACCGGCGTTACGGCAACGCGCATTGCCATCGGCGCCTTTATCGTACCCTATATCTTCGTTTTGAACCCGGCGATGCTCATGATCGATACGACCGTGTTCGAGGTGCTCTTGAACGTATGCACGGCGCTGCTTGGCATGTATGCGCTTTCCGGCGGCCTTGCGGGCTTTGTGCAGGATCACTGCACATGGTATGAGCGTATCCTTCTCATATGTGGCGGCATGGGCATGATCATTCCCGGCCTTGCCACCGACTTTGTGGGTCTTGTGATCGTTGGCGGCATCATTTTGACACAGAAGCTGCGCGTAAAGAAGCGCGAAGCAAACGGCGCCGCCGCTTGATCGAAACGGTATCATGAAACATAGCAAAGCCCCCGCTTACGCGGGGGCTTTACTCATTGCTGCGGTTTTCTCAGTATTCCAGCGACTCTGTCCAGTAATCGTTGCCGTAGATATCCGTAAGGCAATAGCTTACCTTGCAAGCGTCGCCGCCGATATCCACGTTGCGGATCTTCCAGCTGCCTGTGGCGCGCATGGATTCGCCCAGCATGTAGGAATCCGCGTAGCTGCCGTCGTAGCCGTAATAGTCGCACAGGAAATCGATCTGATCCCCCGCGGCGATCTCTACAAGCCCCTTGGCTTGTGTGAGCGTCGTGGTTTCGTCATACACGAGCTGCGCGCCCAGCACGACGCCGTCGGGATTTTCATCGTCAAATTGCAGCATGATTTTTACGCGTTCGCCGTTAAGA
>JAQVRG010000051.1 GCA_028701165.1 Eubacteriales bacterium
CGTCAGCTTCCACGTGAAAGGTGATGATATCGGCGCCTGCCGCCTTGAACTGCTCTACGAAGGCTAAAGGACGCTCGACCATAAGGTGCACGTCGATAGGCAGCTTTGTATGTTTGCGGATATCGCGGCAGAGAGCGGGCCCGAAGGTGATCGTCGGTACGAAAGCGCCGTCCATGACGTCAAAATGCACATAATCGGCGCCCCAAGCCTCGATATGCTCTACCGCTTCGCCAAAGGCCGCGTAATCGGCGGATAATATGGAAGGCGCAATCTTAATCATACTGATGCTTCCTCTTTTCCTTTAATTCTTCTAATAGTAAACAATAGCGCGTATAGCGGCTTTGGCTTATGCGCCCCTGTTCCAAGGCTGTTTTTACGGCGCAGCCCGGCTCTTTTATATGCAGGCACTGCGCAAAACGGCATTCCTCCGTGACCGTCCGCATTTCAGGATAGAGCCGCGAGAGGGATTCCGGCTCCATGTCGGGAAGGTCGAACAGGCTGAAGCCGGGCGTATCCACCACAGCGCCGCCGTAGGCCGGCCAAAGCTGCGCGACGCGCGTGGTATGCCTGCCGCGGGAGGTTTTTTTGGACAAAGCGCCGGTTTCCAACCCTAAATCCGGAAGCAGGCGGTTCAGAAGCGAGGATTTTCCTACGGCGGACTGTCCGGCGAAACAGGATACGGAGCCTTGCAGCGCGTCCTCTACCGCCTTGATATTCTCGCCGGAATAGGCCGAGACGACAAGCAGATCATATCCGGTGTGCGCATAGCTTTCCATGATCGCAAGATGCGTCTGGTCCTGCGGCATGTCGCACTTGTTGATGACGATCACAGGCGTGATGGAGAGAAGTTCGCATTGCAAAAGCAGTTTGTCCGTAAGCAAAAGATCCGGCTTGGGCGCGGGCGCCATCACGACGATCAGCTTATCGACGTTGGAAACGCAGGGGCGCGTTAACAGATTCTTGCGTGCGCCGATCTCTTCGATCCATCCTGTATTTTCGGATTCCGGCGCGAAAGAAACACGGTCCCCGGGAACAGGCGACAGACCCTCCTTGCGAAACCGACCCCGCGCCTTACAGGTATACGTCTGTTCGCCGCATAAAACGGTATAAAAGCTTCCTACGCCTTTTAGGATGATCCCTTCCAAAACCGCAACGCTCCTTATCGAAGTGAGAAAACGGACGTGCTGGTTCGCACAGGTTCGCCTTCGACATAGGCAATGCAGGTATATTCGCCGCCTTGGGGAAGATATCCCGTAAAGGAAACGGATTGCTGCGCCCCCACGGGCAGTGTGGCTGCGTATAGTACGATCTCCGTGCATTCGTCCATCTTTGCCGTAACGACGACAGACTTATCCTTGTCCGTGACGTCCACGTTGAAGGCGATATCGGAAGCGTAACTGCCAAGGAAGGTACGGCAGACATAAAGCTCAACCTGTGCGCTTTTGTTGACGTTCATGCCGGCTGTCGGCGCTTGGCGCATTACGTTTTCTTCCTTCACATCCTTTGCCGCATCCTTTGGGTCGGGCGTGACAGGATAAATGCGCACGTTCTTTAACCCCAAGCTTTTGATTTCGTCCAGCGCGAATGTCAGCGTGTGACCCACGAACTGCGGCATGTCGATATTCATATCCTGCTGGCCGCTGACCCAGACCTCGACAACGTCGTCTTTAAAGATGGAGGTGTCTGCGACAGGGTCTTGGCTGATGATCTGGCCGTCCGGTTTATCGCTTGCCATATAAATAGGCTCCGCGAGTTTCAGATCGTTTTCCATGGCCAGCTCGATCGCGGCGGGCAGATTCATACCTACGAGATTGGGTACGGTCACATGGTCACTGCCGCTGCTGACGGTTACGGAGATCGTAGCGCCCTCGCTGCTTTTCGTACCGCCGGACGGGGTTTGGTTGATGATCGTTCCCTCCGCGTATTGATCGCTCGGCATGCGCGAAGCCTCTTCGATTATAAAGCCTCGAAGCTTGGCAAGTTCCTCCGCCTCCTCCGTCTTCTTGCCGAGCAGGGACGGTATTACGAAGCTTTTGCTCTCGATCAGCTTGCTTTCCCGCATGGCGCGCACCGTGAAAAACAACGCCGTAAACATACCCAATACAAGCAAAATAAAGATTGCGATATTGCCTATGCTCATGCGGCGCGGTGCGGCGGGCTGCGACGCGCCGTCCGAATCGGTCTTCTGCTTGGGGAGACGTGCAAATTTACCGTGCGGCTCCTTGAGCGCGCGCAATACGTCCGCACGCATGGCGGAGGCGGATTGATAACGCAGCTCCGGTTTTTTTGCCGTGGCTTTCAACACGACGTCCGAAAGCGCACGGGAGATTTTGCTGTTGATAAGATAGGGCGGTTTAACGTCCTCCTGCAAATGCTTGAGCGCGATGGCGACGGAGTTGTCGCCCGCGAAAGGAACTTCGCCGGTCAGCATTTCGTAAAGTACGATACCGCAGGAATAGATATCGCTTTCGGGACCGACATGATCGCCGCGAGCCTGTTCGGGCGAAAGGTAATGCACGGAACCGATGATGTTGGTGCCCGCAAAGGTGCGCGTGGTGGACGCGGCGTCGCGCGCGATGCCGAAGTCCGTGAGCATGGCTTTGCCGTCGTTTGTGATCATGACGTTCTGCGGCTTGACGTCCCTGTGGATGATCCCGCAGCTATGCGCGTGCTCCAAGGCGTCAAGAATCTGGCTGATTACGGAAACGGCCTGCTTGGGGGTAAGGCAGCCTTCATCCTTGATGATATCCTTAAGCGTATTGCCCTCGACATATTCAAAAACGATATAGTTCGCGTCGCCGTCCTCGCCTACGTCGAAGGAACGCACGATGTTGGGATGCGAAAGGGAGAGAACCGCGCGCGCCTCCCGTTCAAAGCGGCGCACGAAATCCGCGTCTTCCCTGTGTTCTTCCTTGAGCACCTTTAGGGCGACGATATTGCCCGTTTTCTCGTCCGTGGCTTTATATACGTTAGCCATACCGCCGCTGCCCACGGAAGCGATGATGCGATACCGATCTGAAATAAGGCGGTTTTCCCAATCGCTCATATCAACACGCCTCCTCGTTGTTTTTTACTAGCGCAACGGTGATGTTGTCGCTGGAACCATAAGAAGCAAGCTGCGCAAGCGTTGTACATGCGGCTTGCAGATCCTGTTCTTCTTTGAGCACGCGTTCCATTTCCTTCGCGTCCAGCGCGGTATAGAGTCCGTCCGAGCAAAGCAGCAAAATATCGTTCTCCTTCCACGCGTTGTCAAAAATATCCATCTTTTCCATTTCCCGCGCGCCGAGAGCGCTGGTAATGATGTTGCGCTGAGGATGTGTGAGCGCCTGCTCGGGCGTGATGTAACCTGCGGCGACCATTTCCGCCACATAGGAGTGATCTCTTGTGATTTGAATCAATCTGCCGTCTTTATAGTGATATAAGCGGCTGTCGCCGATGTTCGCTGCGATAAAATGCGAACGGAACAGCAGCGCCATCACCATGGTCGTTCCCATACCCCGGCATTCCCGAACCTTGTGCGCGTGGTCGTATATGGCCTGATTGGCTTCCTGCGCGGCTTCGCGCAGCAGCGCTTCCGGCGGCAGGCCGCCGCCGCGGATGACGCGCGCCGACGCGGTTTCGACCGCGATACGGCTTGCGGTGCGCCCGGCGTTATGCCCACCCATGCCGTCTGCCACGATCACCAAGGAAACCTCGCCCTTTTTAGGCAGAAAAAGCATGTCTTCGTTACGCTCTCTCTTCCCTTGTTCGGAAATACCCGCATAGATCATGTACCGGATTCTCCTTTTTCGATGTTTTGAAGCACGCTTCTGCGAAGCTGGCCGCAGGCCCCTTGGATGTCGGAGCCCATCTCCCTGCGTATGGTTGCGGATATATGGCGCTTATCGAGCCAAGCCATGAATTGCTCCGCCTGCTTGCGCGTTACGCCGCGCAGATTCCGTTCCTCCACATGATTCAGAGGGATTAGGTTGACATGGCAGTTGATCGCGCGGAGCTTATCCGCGAGTTCGTCGGCGGCCGCTTTGTCGCTGTTAAGGCCGTCGATGAGCGCGTATTCAAAGATGACCCGCCGTCCTGTTTTTTCCGCGTAGTTCTTGGCAGCCGCTAAAAGCTGCTCCATGGGATAGGTATGGTTTACCGGCATGATCTGATCCCGCACGGTGTTGTTGGGCGCGTGCAGGGACACGGAAAGGGTGACGTGCGGCGCTTCCTCCGTGAAACGAAGCAGCTTTGGCACAAGGCCGCAGGTCGAAAGGGAAATGTTGCGCGGGCTGATGTTCTTGCCCTTTTCATCTGAAACCATGCGCAAAAAGCGCACGACGTTATCGTAGTTATCCAGCGGTTCGCCGCTGCCCATCAAAACGATATTGGTTACGGTACGCACAGCGTCGGCTTGGTGCGGCACGTCCGCCTCCACGCAGCTGATGAAGCCAAGCATCTCGCCCGCGGTTAGATTTCTTACGCAGCCTTCCAGCGTGGAGGCGCAAAACGCGCAGCCCATGCGGCAGCCGACCTGTGTGGAGATACAGAGCGTATTGCCGTAGGCATAGCGCATGAGCACGCCCTCAACAAGGTTGCCGTCCTCCAGCGCGAAGAGGTATTTGATCGTGCCGTCCTTTTCGGAAAGGCGTTTATCGTAAATGCGCGCGCCGCCGTAGGGCAGCGTGGACAGGCGTTCCCGCAGCGTTTTGGGCAGGTTGGTCATATCTTCGGGCCGTACGCCCTTGGAAAGCCACGCGTAAACCTGACCGGCGCGGAACTTAGGCTCTCCCCAGCCGGCAAGAAGCGTCTGCAATTCCTCCAAGGTTTTTTCGCTGAGCGATTCGTTCATGCGCGTCTCCTCATTTTGGCTACAAAGAAGCCTTCCGTTTTGTGCAGATGCGGGAAAAGCTGCAACATGCCAGACGCTGCCTGCGATTGCATGGATGCGGGCACATACGGCGCCAAACTGTCCGCTTGATACTCCGTGTGCCGTTCTAAAAAGGATGCGATCTGTTCCTCGTTCTCCGCCGCCGATATGGTGCAGGTCGCGTAGACGAGCGTACCGCCGGGCTTAACGTAACCGCAGCAGGCGTCAAGGATCGAGCGCTGTAAGGCTGCGAGGGAACGGATCGCGCCGTCGGTCTTCGCGTAGCGAACGTCCGGCTTGTCCGGAAGGCCAAGCCCCGAACAGGGCGCGTCGATCAATACGGCGTCCATCGTGTTAAAAAGCGCGGGCTGCAGGATCGAAGCGTCCGCGCAAGCGATCCGCGCGTTATGCACATGCAGCCGCTCGAACGTCTTTTCCGTGAGCGCTACGCGATGCGGATGCAGCTCAAAGCCTTGGATATATCCGTTGCCGTCCATGAGCGCGGATAGATAAGCCGCTTTGCCGCCGGGCGCGCAGCAGGCGTCCAGTATGCTGCCGCTTGGCACGTCTACGGCCTTGCAAACGAGCATGGCGCTTTCGCTTTGCACGGCAATGCTGCCGTTTGCAAACAGCGGATCCCGGGAAGGCGAAAACCCTTTTTCCACATGCAAGGCGTCGCCGACGATTTCGCCCTTATGATACGGTATCCCCTGTGCGGTGAGATACGCCTCCAACTCGGATGTGGTATAGGGCGGCTGCGCGCGCAGCGTCATGCCGTGCTGCTTATAGCTTAACATCGCTTCGGTAAACGCTTCCCCGTAGCGATCGATATATGCTTCCACCAAAAAACGGGGGTAGCTGTATTGCACGACCATGCGTGAAAGCGGCTCTGTGGGAAGCGGCGGCAACGCGTCCCCCTGCGCCGCGCGGCAGAGATTGCGCATAACGCCGTTTACGAAGCCCGCGAGGGCGCTTTTGCCGATTTCCCTGCAAAGCTTGACGCTTTCGTCGCAGGCGGCGCGCATGGGAACCTGCATGAAAAGAGCCTGTGCCGCGCCTAAACGCAGAATCCCGCGTATCTGCGGCTTCAAACGACCCTCTGCAAAGTGGTCGATGTAGTAATCGATGAGAAATAGATGATCCAGCGTCGTATATACGGCGGCGCTGATCCAGCCCGAAGCGTCCGCGCTTTCCTCCGCTGCCTGCTTCAAGCGCAGGTTGGCGTACGCGCCGTGCTCCGTGATATCGATGAGCGCTTCTAAGGCGCGTCTTCGCGGGCTGCTCAATGGAACACCTTGCCCAAAAGATTCCGGCCGTTGAGCGCGGCCTTTGCGTCCACACGCTTTCCGCCGGGGAATTGCAGCTCCGCTATTTCGATCATACCGTCCAAGGTACGCACAAACAGGCCGCTTTTCGCGTCCGCGATGACGCATTCGCCGGGCGTGGCGTTATCGGGTGCCGAATAAACGCATTTTTTGGTGCGCCATATTTTCACGATGTCGCCGTCTATCGAGGAAAAGGCGACGGGCCAAGGGTTCATGCCCCGGACGAAATCGTGTATCCGCTGCGAGGAAAGATAGAAATCAAGGTGCGCGTCCTCTTTTTTGATCATACTGCATTTGCTTGCAAGCGACGCGTCCTGCTTGGTTCGCGTAAGCGTGCCCTTCTCCAAGGCTTCAATGGTATCGCGCAGTACGCTTGCACCCATGGCGGCAAGGCGGTCGAACAGCTCTCCGGCCGTTTCGTCGGGATCGACAGGCGTTTTTTCAACCATGAGGATATCGCCTGTATCAAGCCCCACATCCGTCATCATCGTGGTCACGCCGGTCTCGGTTTCTCCGTTGATCACAGCCCATTGGATGGGCGCCGCGCCGCGATATTTCGGCAATAAGCTGCCGTGCACATTGATGCAGCCATAGCGCGGGATGGAAAGGTTTTCTTCCGATAAAATCTGCCCGAACGCCACCGTCACCATCAAGTCCGGCGCAAAGGCTTTCAGGGCTTCTACGCCAGCCGTATCGCGTATTTTTGCGCACTGGAAAACGGGAATGCCGTTTTGCTGCGCAAGCACCTTCACGGGCGGCGGCGTTAATTCGCCGTGACGTCCCTTGGGGCGATCCGGCTGGGTGAATACCTGCAAGGTATGCCCGCTGTCAATGAGCATCTGCAAGGACGCGAGCGCAAAATCAGGGGTTCCTAAAAAGGCGATTCTCATTGCTCCTCTTCCCCGCCGCTTTCCTGCGCGACATCATCCGTTTCATCCTCGTCCCCGTCTTCCGTATAGCCTTCCGGCGGGTCGGTGATCAGGCGCTTGTAAACCAAACCGTCCAAATGGTCGATCTCATGGAGGAGTGCGCGTGCTAAAAGCTCTTCGCCCGTGTATTCGTATAGATCGCCCTTGCGGTCATAGGCGCGTACGGTGGCCACGTTGGGGCGTTCCACATACCCGTTTTCACCCGGGAAGGACAAGCACGCCTCAAAGCAGCCCTGCGTGCCCGAGGTGGAGATTACCTCGGGATTGATCAGTTCAATCGGCCCTTCGCCGCAATCCACGACGGCGATGCGGCGCAAAATGCCGATTTGCGGCGCTGCAAGCCCTACGCCCTCAGCGTCATACATGGTGTCAAAAAGATCGTCAACAAGCGCGCCGAGCTTCTTGTCAAATTTTTCGACCGGCCTGCATACTTGATACAGACAGGGTGCATTATAGGTTTGAATTTTGCGGATAGCCATATTTTCCTCCAAACTATATCAGCATTATTATACCGCAAAGGCGTTCTTATGACAATAGAATACCCCGCCGAAAACGGCAGGGTATGATCATTGCGCAAAAAGGATCAGTCTTCTTCCGGCATAAGCGCGTTATGGAAGATCTCCTGTACGTCGTCGTTGTCCTCAAAGCGTTCCAGCAGGCGCTCCATTTTGTCTACGAGCTCGGGATCGTTTGCCTCCACGGTGTTCTGCGGAATGCGGCTAAGCTCCGCCGTCAGGAAGGAATACCCCGCGGCTTCGAGAGATTCGCGCACGGCGGAAAAATCGGGAACGGCGGTATAAACCTCAAAAACATCGTCCAAGGGAACAAAATCCTCCGCGCCCGCGTCCAGCGCGACCATCATCAGCTCGTCCTCGTCGATGGCGGGATCGCGCTCGATAACAAGCAGGCCTTTTCGGTCCAACATCCAAGAGACGCAGCCGGTGTTGCCCATGCTGCCGCCGCTTTTGTCGAACAGATGCCGCATTTCGGCGGCAGTGCGGTTTCGGTTGTCCGTAACGACGTCTACGATGATGGCGATGCCGTTGGGACCGTAGCCCTCATAGGTGATCTCTTCATAGTTAACATTGCCCATCTCGCCCGCCGCTTTTTTGATAGAACGGGTGATATTGTCGTTGGGCATGTTATTGGCCTTGGCCTTGGCGATCACATCGCGCAGCTTGGAGTTGTTCGCCGGGTCGCTGCCGCCCTCTTTGACGGCGATAGCGATCTCGCGGCCGATTTTGGTGAAGATCTTGCCGCGCTGATTATCTGTTTTTTCCTTCTTATTCTTGATATTGGCCCATTTGGAATGTCCGGACATAGGTAACCTCCAATTTGATAGGAATTCACTTAACGATTTATTATAGAACAAGGAAGAAAAATGTTCAACCCTCAGCTTTCATGGAATTGAGCTTATCCCGTATGGCTTGCATGTCGATCCAGGCTTCCTTCTTTTTGCTTACGTCGCGCAGCAGCGCCGCCGGATGATAGGTTGCGAGCATCC
>JAQVRG010000052.1 GCA_028701165.1 Eubacteriales bacterium
CTACGCAACCAGCTCTATCGAGAAATTTCCCCAGTGAACAGACAAATCGAAGAAGTTGAGGCCACATTCTTGGGTGCTATGGAGGGGACGCTGCCGCAAAGCGTTCGGGACGACGGCCTTATTGACGACGAGGAGCTTCGCCGTCTTGCTGCGGCGGGGCTTCGCACATGGGACGATTCCGCCGCGCACGCGGCAGCGGCGCGCATGGACGCGTATCTCGCCATTACAAAGCCCAGCGAGAAGCTTTACCTTTCCTATTGCGGCGCGGAGGAGGCTTCGCCGTCGCCGCTTATCGATCGGGTTCTTACCCTGTTCCCTTCTCTTTCGGTGCAAACCTCCTTGCGGCAAAGCGATCCGACGGATGCGGCGGGCGGTTTTCTACGCCTTGCGGCGTCGCTTCGCGCTTTCGCGGACGAGGGCGTTTTGCCGGACGCAAGCCTTTACGCGTACTTTGCGCGCGATCCGCGCTACGCCGCGCGTCTTTCGGCGCTTGAGGAGGCGCTATACTATGAAAACGGTCAAGCGTGCGTAAGCCGTGCGCTTGCACAGAAGATATACGGCTTTACCGGCAGCGCTTCAAGGCTTGAAACCTTTAACGCGTGTCCTTTCAAGCATTTTGCGCGCTTTGGCCTGCGGGCGGAGGCGCGGCGCGAATACGGCGAGCATCCCGTAGACGAGGGCGCGTTCTGCCATGCGGCGCTCGCTGGCTTTATCAACGCGCTGCTCCAAGGCGGCGGGGACATCAAGACCATGACGCGTGATAATGTGGACGCGCTGCTTGACGGCGTGCTGCCCGCCATCATGGAAGAGCACAACGGCGGCGCGCTTACGGAAAACGCGCGCGCGCGCGCGCAGGCGCGGCGGCTTGTGCAGCGGATCCGCATGACCGCGTGGGCGCTGACGCGTCAGCTTGCGGCGGGAACGTTTCACATTACGGGCACGGAAGTCAGCTTTGGGCGCGGCGGCACGCTGCCCGCGATCACCCTGTCCTTGCCCGAGGGGGACTATGCGCTCAGCGGGCGCATCGACAGGCTGGATTGCTTTGCGGACGAGGACGCGCGTTATTATCGCGTGATCGATTATAAAACGGGCGTTTCCGACTTTGATTTTGCGGACGTGTACTATGGCTTGAAACTACAGCTGCCGCTGTATATCGCGGCGGCGGTGGCGGTCGATCGGGCGGTGGCGGCGGGGATGTATTATATGCCTGTGCAGGACGTTGTCGCCGACGAGGGAGAAACATTGGAGGAGGCGCTGATGAAGGCGCTCCGCCTTAGGGGCATCACCTTGTCCGAGCCCAGCGTGGAGGAAGCGACGGACGCGGAGGGGCTGGGCATCCTGCCGCCGCGAAGCGGCCGGGTGGACGGGGATGTGATGCGGCGCGTACTCGCGCATGCGGACGCCGTCAGTCGAACGGCTGCACAACGCATGCTGGAGGGGGACGCGCAGGCGCTGCCCGCACGTCGGCGAAGCGGCGGCCGTACCGCATGCCGGTATTGCGATTATGCGAGCGTATGCGGGTTTGATCCAAAGCTCCCCAACAGCCGCTGCAAAAATATAGAAAGCATGAACGAAACGGATTTTATGGAGAAGACGAATGCCTAAGTGGACGCCGCAGCAGCTTGACGCTATACAAAGAGAAGGGAACCTGCTCGTCGCGGCGGCGGCGGGCGCGGGCAAGACCGCCGTGCTCACAGAGCGCATCGTGGAGCGCGTAAGGCGCGGCGCGGATATAAGAAGCATACTCGTAGTCACCTTTACAAAGGCGGCGGCGGGGGAGATGAAAAAGCGCGTAATCGCGGCGCTGCTTGAGGCGGCGCAGGCGTCGCCGGAGGAAGCCGAAAGGCTTCGGGAAGCGGCGGAGCGTGTGCAGGACGCCAGCATCTCCACGCTGCACGCCTTTTGTCTACAGGTGCTGCGCAGACATTTTTACGAGGCGGCGCTGGATCCGGCGTTTCGCGTGGCGGACGAGGCGCGCTCCGCGGTGCTCTTGGAGGACGCGCTGGACGAGCTGATGGAAAGCCGCGTGGAGGAGCCGGAGGTTCGCGCGCTGTGCGATTTGCTGGGCGGCGAGGATAAGCTTTCTTCCGCACTGCTTTCGCTGCACGCGTTTTTACAGGCGCAGCCCGCGCCCGACAAATGGATGGAAGAGGCGCTCGCGCTCTATGCTTTGGATGCGGAAGGCCTTGACGCTTCCAAGCTCGTGCAGGGCTGCATCGCGCGTGCGAAGCGGGCGCTTGCGGCGGCGCTGACGCTGTATCAGGACGCGCGCGACGCTGTCGCCGACGCGTTCCCGGCGGCTGCCGCGTTTGCGGACGCCGAGCTTCTATCCCTGCGTCCGGCGCTGCTTGCAAATGGCTACACTGCGTATGCGGACGCGATCAACGCGTTTGCCTTTGGACGGCTTACGGGCTTTCCGCGCGGGACGGAGGAAGAGAAAAAGGCTCCCTTTATGGAAGCCCGCGACGAGGTCAAGCGCTGCGTCAAGGAACAGCGGAAGGGCTTTGCGCGCGCTATCGGGGAAGAAGCGGCGCGCATGCGCGGCTTGTGCGAACCCGTTGCGACCCTCTTTGCATGCTTGCGCGGGCTGGAAGCGCTCTACGGGGAGAAAAAGCGCGCGGCGGGCTTGATCGATTACGGGGATATGGAGCATATGACGCTGCATATCTTGAACAGGCCGGAGATTCGGAACGAATACAGACGAAAATTCTCTTATGTGCTGGTGGATGAATATCAGGATTCCAACCGCGTGCAGGAGGCGATACTGGACGCCGTCAAGGGCGCGGACAACCTGTTTTTGGTAGGCGACGTCAAGCAGTCCATCTACCGTTTCCGGCAGGCGGCGCCCGCGCTCTTTATGGAAAAATACCATACGCCCGCATGCTTTCATGGGGACGTGATCGACCTGAACCGGAATTTCCGGAGCGCGGACGCTGTGATCGACGCGGTGAACGCGCTGTTTTCCCGCACCATGACGCGCGATTTCGGCGGCGTCGATTACGACGCGCGTTCGGCGCTTGTCAAGGGCAGGTCGGACGCGTCGGCGGGCGGCGTGGAGGTCCATATGCTCCAGTGCGACGAGGAGGACGAGTGGGAAAGCGCGGAGGCGGAGGCGGTCTTTGCGGCGCGCCGCATCCGGGAGATCATGCGGGACGAGCGGTATACAGACCCCAAAACCGGCAAAACGCGCCCCTATGCCTATGGGGATTTTGCCGTGCTGCACCGTTCCCCGCGCGCCGTAGCCGAGCGCATGACGCAGCTGATGGCGCTTCAGGGGGTGCCCGCCTACGCGGAGCTTACGGGCGGCTATTTTGACGCGGTGGAGGTGCAGGTGTTCATGAACCTCCTGCGCGTGATCGATAACCGCAGGCAGGATATCCCGCTGCTTAGCGTCATGCGCTCTATGATGGGCGGTTTTACGGATGAAGAGCTCGGGACGCTGCGCTTGCTGGACACACAGGCGCCATGGGTGGAGCTGCTGGAGAAGGCCGCGCAAAACGGCGGTGCGCTGGGCGCGAAGGCGCGGGGGTTTTTAGACAAGCTGGACGCTTGGAATATGGAATCCCGCCTTGTGCGCGTGGCGGCGCTTTGCGCCGCGCTGATGGATGAAACGGGGTATAGCGCGTACTGCGCTTCGCTTCCCGGCGGGCGCGTTCGAAGGGCGAATCTCGACGCGCTCATCGAGCGCGCGGCGGCGTATGAGGAAAGCGAGGCAAGATCGCTTTCCGGCTTCATCGCCTTTATGGATCGCATCAAAAATACGGACCGCATCGGCGCGTCCGCCGTACTCGGCGCGGATGTGGTGCGGCTTTTATCCACACATAAAAGCAAAGGCCTTGAATTCCCCGTGGTGATCTTAGCGGGGCTGTCGAAAAAGTTTAACGCGCAGGAGCGCAGGCAGGATATTGCGCTGCATGAAACGCTGGGGCTGGGAATGCGGTATATCGAGGGGAACGTTCGCCGCGATACCTTGGCGCGCGGCGCGATATTGGACGAAAACAGCGACGCGGCGCTGGAGGAGGAGCTTCGCATACTCTATGTGGCTATGACCCGCGCGCGGGAAAGGCTGATCCTTCTTATCTCCGAGAAGGATATCGAAGCTTCCGTGAAAAAGCATTGCAGACCCGTTACGCCCTATCTCTGCGCAAACGCGGCGCGGGAAAGCGATTGGCTTTTGTGGGCGCTGCTGGATACGCCGGACGGCGATCCCCTGCGCGCCTACGCGGGGCTTCCGGCGCTTGGCGGGCGGCAAAACGCACACGTTGCGGCGCAAGTGGGCGTGCGCGCGTGCGAACGCCCATCCAAAGAATCTTACGCGGCCTTTGCCGCACGCGCGCAAAACGCGGACGCGGGGTATTGGCAAACGCGCTTCGCGTGGGCGTATCCGTATCTTGTGGATACCCAAATACCCGGCAAAATCAGCGTGAGCGAGCTGATCGGCAACCTGCCCTCCATGCGGGCGTATCCGGATTTCATCGCGGCAAAAAAGCCGCTTGACGCGGCGGATCGGGGTACGGCGGCGCATCTTTTGATGGAGCTGATCCCGCTAAAAGCGCATACGGTGCAAAGCGTACGGGATTGTATCGAAACCTTGGTGGAACGGGGGCATATGACGCGGGCGCAGGCGGAGGCCGTGCGCGTGGAGCCGGTGGTGGCGTTCTTTGCGTCCCCGCTTGGAAAGCGTCTGTGCGCCGCCGAGCTTGTGGAACGGGAGCGCGGTTTTAACTATCGCGTGCCGGCGCGCAGAGCGATCAGCGCGGATACGGACGAGCCTATGCTCTTACAGGGCGTGATCGATTGCTGCTTTAGAGAAAACGGGGCATGGGTCGTCATCGATTATAAGACGGATCGCGTGTCCGCGGGCAAGGCGTACGAAACGGCCGCAAAGCATCAAAGGCAGCTGGACGTCTATGCCGACGCCCTGGCTGCCTTGACGGGGGAACCTGTGAAGGAGAAATACATCCATCTTTTGATGACGGGGGAAAGCGTGGCGCTCTAAGCGGTAAGCAGGCAATAATCCGCCGGATCGACGGGCTTGTCGTTTTTCCACACCTCAAAGTGCAGATGGCTGGGCGCTTCGCATTCGCTGCGCGCCGTGCTGCCGACGGTTCCTACAGGATCGCCCGCGTTGAGCAGCGAACCGGCCTTGACGGGCGGGTCGGCTTGCAGGTTCGCGTAGACCGTGCGAAGACCGTCCTTGTGCAAAACGGAAACGGTGACGCCCAGCGCGTCGTCGGTAAACACATCCTCCACCGTGCCCGCGTAAACCGTGTGCACCTTACTGTCCACGGGCGCGCCTATGTCCACGCCGTGGTGCGTCATCCATTGGTCGAGCGTGGAGGAGTAGATCAGCTCATCCGCCGCAAACTGCCATATCACGCTGCCTTTGACGGGTGACGCGGCCTTGCGCGTTTCCTTGGGCGCCGCGCTTTTCTTGGGTTTCTGTGTGAAATCCGGCACCGGCGTGGGCGAGGGCGTGGGCGAGGGTATGGGCGTTATCACGGGCGCGAAGCTTTTGGGCGCCTGCGCCGCTGTGAGCTGCGAGAGCCGTTCGTCCGTGCTTTGGGATACGGGCGCGGCGCTGGGCTGTGTCGGAACGGGTTCCTTTTTCATGGGCGCGGCGGAAAACCAAGCGGCCGCGCCGATGGCGGCAAGGCTGAGGCATACGACCACATAAACGCCCTTTTCCCGTAAAAAAGCCTTGGAAGCGGCTATGAAGCAAGTGAGTTTTTCCCGCATGGAAAGCCTCCTTTTTTATTGTCTTGCTTCTAGCTTTCCAAAATGGGGCGCTTTCCATACCCTCACAGGAATTTTACATTGTAGGATGCGGCTTTTATGGTATAATAGCCAATGGAAAGCGAGGATGTATCTTTGGCTAGAGTATGTATGGTCGGCGGACAGGCCGTTATGGAAGGCGTTATGATGAAATCCCCCAAGGGCATCGCGCTTTCGGTGCGCAATGCGGACGGGGCTATCGTCACGGAATACAAGCCCTTTGAAACCAAGGCGAAGAAGGGGACTTTTTTGGGGCTGCCCATCGTGCGGGGCGTGGTGACGTTTGTGGAATCGCTGGTGACGGGTATGCAGACCATTACGCGCTCGGCAGAGATGATCGGCGACGAGGACCTGCAGGAGGAACCCACAAAGTTCGAGCTGTGGCTTAGCCGCGTCATGGGAAAATCCGTCGAGAAGATCGTGATGGGCGTGGCGGTGGTGCTGGCGGTGGCGTTGTCGATCGGCTTGTTTTTCATATTGCCCCTTTTGGGCGGATCGCTCATATTCAAGCTTTTTCCGGGTATCCCGCAGGGCGTGAAGTCGCTTGTCGAGGGTGTGCTGCGCCTGCTGATCTTTTTGGGGTATATCGTGGCGATATCCAATTTGAAGGATATACGCCGCGTCTTTATGTATCACGGCGCGGAGCATAAAACCATCGCCTGCTATGAAGCGGAGGCGGAGGTCACGCCGGAAAACGCCATGCGCTATCCGCGGCTGCATCCGCGCTGCGGCACAAACTACCTTTTCTTGGTGATGGCCGTGTCCATCGTGTTTTTTGCCATTGTGGGCTGGAGCGATAACTTTTTGATACGCCTTGGTACGCGCTTGCTCTTCCTGCCCGTGGTGGCGGGCTTGTCCTATGAGGTGCTGCGCTTTGCCGCCAAGTACGACAATCCCCTGACCCGCGTCATCCGCGCGCCGGGCATGGGGCTGCAAATGCTGACCACAAAAGATCCTACGCCGGATATGATCGAGGTGGCGATCGCCTCCTTCAACCGCGCGATGCAGGATGTGGAGGACGCTCAGAAAGAAACGACGGAGGGAGTACAGACGGCGGATGCCGAATGACGTTACCATAGCGCAGGCTATAGAGGAGACCACGCAAACGCTGCTGCCCGTCGCGGGAGACCGCGAGGAAGCGGCGTGTCAGGCGCGCGCCATACTCTGCGAAGCGCTGGGTACGGATCTGTTGGGGCTGCTGCTTCGAAAGGACGAGCCTTTTCCGGATCGATGCCGCGCGGCGACGGCGCAGATGGTGCTCAAACGCTTGGACAGCGAACCGCTGCAATACATATTCGGCGAATGGGACTTTATGGGTCTTACCTTTAAGCTGGGGCGCGGCGTGCTCATCCCAAGGCAGGATACGGAAACCCTATGCGAGCACGCGCTGATCTTAGCGGGGCAGCGTGGCTACAAGACCGGCTTGGACGTGTGCTGCGGCAGCGGCTGCATCGGCATAGCGCTCGCGTATCGCGGAGGACTCAAGGTCGTGCTTGCCGATATCGCGCCGGACGCGCTGCGCTACGCTATGGAAAACGCGCATTTGAACAAGGTGAACGCGCAGGTCATGCAAAGCGATATGTTCAAGCGCGTAAGCGGGAAGTTCGATATGATCTTCTGCAACCCGCCCTATATCGCCTCGGGCGATCTTGCAAGCTTGCAGCGCGAGGTCAAAAAGGAGCCCTTGATCGCCTTGGACGGCGGCGAGGACGGGATGGATTTCTATCGCCGCATCGCGGCCGAATATAAAGCGTATTTGAACGACGGCGGCGTGATGCTGCTTGAGGTCGGCAAAGGGCAGGCGCGGGATGTGCTGTCCATGTTCGAAACAGGATATACGGTGCAGGATCTTTGCGGCGTGGAACGCGTGGTGGTCGTGGAAAACGGTTACGCGGCGCGGGAAGATAAATAACAGAGGAAACGGCATGCTGAACAAACTCAAATCCCTAAAAAAACGCTACGAGACGCTTACGGAAGCGCTATCAAAGCCCGACGCCATGGCGGATCAGGACGCATGGCGGCAGATGACAAAGGAACATGTGCAGCTTGAACAGATCGTCGCGGTATACGACGAATATGTGCAGGCTGTGGACGGCGAAGCCGATTGCAGGGCGATGCTCGAAGAACACCTCGACGCCGAAATGAAGGAAATGGTGCACGCGGAGATCGGCGCTATGCAGGAAAAGCAGGCGTCGCTTGAGGAGAAGCTCAAGATCATGCTGCTGCCGAAGGACCCGAACGACGAGAAGAACGTGATTATCGAGATCCGCGCGGGTACGGGCGGGGACGAAGCCGCGCTCTTTGGCGCGGATCTGCTGCGCATGTATATGCGCTATGCGGAGCGCCATAATTTCAAAACGGAGTTTTTGACGCAAAACATGACCGAAATGGGCGGCGTTAAGGAAGTGGCGCTTTCCCTTTCGGGCAAGATGGCGTATTCCCGCATGAAGTTTGAAAGCGGCGTGCACAGGGTGCAGCGCGTGCCCGAGACGGAATCGCAGGGGCGTATCCACACAAGCGCCGCTACCGTGGCCGTTATGCCCGAGGCGGAGGATGTGGACGTGCAGATCGAACAGAAGGATCTCAAGATCGACACCTATTGCTCCAGCGGCGCGGGCGGGCAGCACGTCAATAAAACCAGCTCCGCCATTCGCATCACGCATTTGCCAACGGGCGTGGTGGTGCAGTGTCAGGATGAGCGCAGCCAGCTAAAGAACAAGGAAAAGGCGATGCGCGTATTAAAAAGCAGGCTCTACGAGCTTGCGCGCGCCGAGCATGAC
>JAQVRG010000053.1 GCA_028701165.1 Eubacteriales bacterium
GACGTGTTTTCCGCCTTCGGGCATATATTTCCGACTCGTCCGGCTTTGCAAGGCTTCCAATCGTCAAAGCGCGGCGACATCTTTTCTGCCCGCGGGCATATATTCCGGCTCGTCCGGCTTTGCCGGACGAACGGATCGGCCTAAGTGGCCGTTTCCCTGCGCGTTTTGCGCCCGCGAGCGAAGCGAGCAGCAAAAAGCGAAAAAATCGGGCGCAGTCATATGACTGCGCCCGAAATGCGACAGCATTACTTGACTTCGATGGTAGCGCCAACTTCCTTGAAAGCAGCGACGATCTTCTCGCACTCTTCCTTGGAAGCGCCTTCCTTGACGGGCTTGGGAGCGTTGTCAACCAGCTCCTTGGCTTCCTTGAGGCCAAGGCCGGTCAGCTCGCGCACAACCTTGATAACCTTGATCTTCTCGGGGCCGACTTCCTTGAGAACCGCGTCAAACTCGGTCTTCTCCTCAACCTCGGCAGCGGCGGCGGGGCCGGCTACGGCCACGGCGGTAGCTGCGGCGGAAACGCCGAACTCTTCTTCCACAGCCTTCACCAGCTCGTTGAGCTCGAGAACGGTCATGGACTTGATCTCTTCAATAAACTTTGCAGTATCGATTGCCATTCTAATTTTCCTCCTGTAATTTTATAGTTGTAAGTCTGCCGTTCTTATTCGGCTGCGGGCGCTTCCGCTGCTGCGGGAGCTTCGCCCTTGGTCTTTGCGACCTGATCCAGTACGATTGCGAGCCCGGAAATGGGAGTCATCATGCTGCCCAACAAGCGGGAAATGAGGACTTCACGAGAGGGCAGGTCGGCTAAGGTATCCATCTGCGCCGCGGTGCTGACCGCGCCGTCGATGATGCCGCCCTTGAATTCGCACTTCTTCGTGTTCTTGATCACGTTCTTGAGGATCTTTGCACCCGCGACGGCGTCTTCATACCCGAACGCGAAAGCGGAGGGACCCTTCAAAAATGCCTGGAACGCGTCGTCGATGCTGTTGAGCTTTGCCGCGCGCTCTACCATACCGTTCTTCAAAACGACATACTCCACGCCGGCTTTGCGCATTTCACTGCGGAGATTGGTATCCTCCTCAACGGTCAGGCCGCGGTAATCGAATACCACAACGCTCTTTGCCTTGTTGAGTTTCTCGCGGATCTCTTCGACCTGTGCGATCTTTGCTTCAATGATCTTGCTGTTTGCCATGTTTTCACCTCCTTAGTCAGAATAGTGGTGAGCCAAAAGAAAAATCTCCGCCCAAAGGCAGAGAATGAAATGACTTACGTCTTTTCTTTCACCTCGGCAGGATTTACGCATTGCTGCTACCGGCTGTCTTTGGCTCATGGTTTTGCAACCTTGCATACTATAGCAGACGCAGTGCGCCTTGTCAAGGAATTTGTTTTGCTTTGCAAGCAAAACCGGCATTTTTAACGTTTAACGCCCGGGATTCGGAGTCGTAACCCCGGAGGTTATAATCGCTCGCGGCTTGATTCCGGCTCGCCCGGCTTTGCCGGACGAACGGACCGGCCCAAGTGGCCGTTTCCTTGCGCGTTTTGCCGGCCGCGCCAACGGCGCAGGCAAAACGTGAAAAAATCGCCCCAACGGCTTGCCGTCGGGGCGAAAGCGCTTGCGCTTAGAACTTCATCGTGTTGAACTTGACGCCGGGGCCCATGGTGGAGCTTACGACGACGCTCTTGAGGTAGGTGCCCTTGGCGGCGGTAGGCTTGGCCTTGATGATGGCTTCCATAAGCGCCGTGAGGTTTTCCTCCAGCTTATCCACGCCGAAGGACGCCTTGCCGATGGGGCAGTGGATGATGGAGGTCTTATCCACGCGGTATTCGACCTTACCTGCTTTGATGTCGGCGATGGCCTTGGTAAGATCCATCGTGACCGTGCCGCTCTTGGGGTTAGGCATCAAGCCTTTGGGGCCCAAGACGCGCGCGATCTTACCGACCGTACCCATCATATCCGGCGTCGCTACGCAAACGTCGAAATCAAACCAGTTCTCCTTCTGGATCTTCTGGATCATGTCATCGTCGCCAACATAATCGGCGCCGGCGTCCAGCGCTTCCTTCGCCTTGTCGGCCTTGGCGAACACGAGAACGCGAACGACCTTGCCTGTGCCGTGGGGCAGAACCACCGCGCCGCGAACCTGCTGGTCTGCGTGACGGGGATCGACGCCCAAACGGACGGAAAGCTCAATGGTCTCGTCAAATTTAGCCTTGGCGGTCGTGAGAACCGTGTCCAAGCCTTCGCGGGGATCGTACAGCTTCTGTGCTTCGATAGCTTTTACGCTGTCCTGATACTTCTTACCATGCTTCATAATGCTGTCCTCCCTTAGTCGACCACGGTGATGCCCATGCTGCGGGCGGTACCGGCGATCATGTCCATAGCCGTTTCTACGCAGCTCGCGTTCAGATCGGGCATTTTGAGCTCCGCGATCTCCTTGATCTGCGCCTTGGTGATGGTGCCGACCTTATCGGTGTTGGGGCGGCCGGAGGCCTTCTCCAAACCGATCGCCTTCTTGATGAGGACGGGAGCGGGCGGGGTCTTGGTGATAAAGGTGAAGGAGCGATCCGCGTAGACGGTGATGACTACGGGGATGATGAGACCGGCCTGCTTGGCGGTCTTCTCGTTGAACTCCTTGCAGAAGCCCATGATGTTGATGCCCTGAGAACCCAGAGCCGGGCCTACCGGAGGCGCCGGCGTCGCTTTGCCGGCGGGGATCTGCAGCTTTACATAGCCAGTGATCTTCTTTGCCATTGTGATAGTAATTCCTTTCAATATAGTGGTGCGAGCGGTACTAAGACCTCCCACTGTAACCTCATAACGAGGGTACATGCAACCTTGGGATTGTCAAGGGGCACTCCCCTTGACGATGTTGCGGCTTGACCGGCTCTGCCGGTCAAACGGATCGGACCGTGTGTCCGATTCCTTTCGCATTTTGACGCCCGCAGCCGCAGGATGCAGTCAAAATGTGAAGACGCGCACCGCCGGCGAAGCCGTTGGCGCGAAAGGCGAAGCCTTAGAGTTTTTGGACTTCGATGTAGTCCAGTTCTACGGGGGTGTTTCTGCCGAACATGGAGACGGTCAGCTTGACCTTCTGCCGCTCGGGATCGAGTTTCTCCACCGTGCCGATGAAGTTTTCCAAGGGCCCCGCGATCACGCGGACGCTCTCGCCGACCTCGATATCCAGCTCGATGGGGATGCGTTCCACGCCCATCGCCGTCACTTCTTCATCCGTCAGCGGAATGGGCTTGCTTCCGGGGCCGACAAACCCCGTCACGCCGCGCGTGTTGCGCACGACATACCAGGTGTTGTCGTTCATGATCATTTTGACCATGACGTAGCCGGGATACACCTTGCGCTGGATGACCTTGCGCTTGTTATCCTTGAGCTCCACAACCTCTTCCGTGGGATACTTGACCTCTTGGATCAGATCCTCAAGACCGCGGTTCTCCACGGCCTTTTCAAGATCCCCCTTGACCTTGTTCTCATATCCCGAATAGGTATGTACGACATACCATCTGGCTTCTTCGGACATACTTTCTCCTTACAGACCGGCGAGCAGGGTCATGCCCTGACCGAACACGAAATCGCAGGCGTAGATGATGACGGCCATCAGCAGGATGAACGCCAAAACCGCCAGCGTATAGCTTGCCAGCTCCTTCTTGGTGGGCCAGGAAAGCTTCTTCACCTCGGACGTGACCTCGCGGACATATTGTACGAAACGTCCCTTTTTCTTTTCCTTTTTCGGCTTGTTAGCCTTTGCTTCTGTTGCCATTTTGGTTCCCCTTTACTTGGATTCTCTGTGCAGGGTGTGCTTGCGGCAGAACGGACAATACTTGCTGAACTCGACACGATCCGGATCGTTCTTCTTGTTCTTGAAGGTATTGTAGTTCCGCTGCTTGCATTCTGTGCAGGCCAGTGTGATCTTGACGCGCATGATAGTCTCCTCCTCATGGTATCCAAAAAGGATGTTTCCCTTTTACACACCTAAATAAAACCCCCTGCCGGGGGATACTCCAATAATCTATCACAAGCGGGTAGGCGTGTCAACGAAAAAATATGCTGTACAGGCGATTTTTCGGCAACTTTTTTTACATTGTGGCGGCGCGGAAAGGGCGCCGCTACATGTTGTGTTCAAGGTTTTTTCTTCATATTAGAATATCATAACGCAAAGCATAAGAAAAGGGTATTGACATATACTGTATCATCTGTTATAGTACGGATACAAAAAATGTATTAAGCGAATTAATACAGAAAACACAGAAAGGAAGCCAGCGGATGATAACCATCGATTATAAAAGCAGGACGCCCATCTATGAGCAGCTTGTGACGCGGATACGGACGCTCGCGCTGGGCGGCGTTTTCGCGCCGGGGGAGAAGATCCCCTCCGTGCGGCAGCTCTCCGGAGAGCTGGGTATCAACCCCAATACGGTGCAGCGCGCCTATAACACACTGTACCAGCAGGGCGTTATCGACACCGCGCCGGGCAAGGGCAACTTTATCAGCAACGATATGGAAGCCCTGCGCCTTCAGCAGAAAAAGGCCTTGTTTGCGGACTTGACGCGCGCTGTGCACGCGCTGCGGGAGGCGGGCGTGTCCTGCGAGCAGGCGCTCGAGCAGGCAAAAAAAGCCTATGAGGAGGAGGAAGCACGATGATAGAGATTAAAGGGCTTAAGAAAAGCTTTGGCGATATTACGGCCGTAGCATCCCTTTCGCTGGAGATTCCCACCGGCAGCATATTTGGGCTTGTAGGCACCAACGGCGCGGGCAAATCCACACTGCTGCGCATCATGGCGGGCATCTACCGCCCGGACGAGGGAACGGTAACGATCGACGGCGCGCCCGTATACGAAAATATGGACATCAAGCGGAATCTGTTCTATATCTCCGATGATGTTTACTATTTCCGCTCCGCCAACATGGAGGAGATGCGCGCTTATTACAAGTGCCTGTATCCCGACTTTTCGGATACGGTGTTCGCGGGTCTTGCCAAAGCCTTCGACCTTGACGTAAAGCGTCGGATCGCCACCTTCTCCAAAGGTATGACGCGGCAGGCGATGCTCATCTTTGCCTTTGCCTCGCAGGCGCGCTATCTGCTGCTGGACGAAACCTTCGACGGGCTTGATCCCGTGATGCGCCAAGCGGTCAAGAAGCTGCTGTCCATCGGCGTGAGCGACCACAACGTAACGCCCATCATCGCCTCGCACTCCCTTCGGGAGCTTGAGGATATCTGTGACCGCGTAGGGCTTTTGCACAAGGGCGGCATGGTGCTCGACATGGATGTGGAGAGTATGGAGACGGGCATGCACAAGGTACAGTGCGCGTTTGCGGAGGAAGCGCAGCGTGAATGGTTTGACGATATAGACATACTCAGCTTTGAGAACCGCGGGCGGCTTTGCACCATGGTGGCGGCGGGCGACGAGGCGAAGATCATGGCGGCGATTCAGGCGCGCAAGCCGCAGTTTGCGGAGCGCATACCGCTGACGCTGGAGGAACTGTTCGTGTCCAAGATGGAGGGTATCGGTTATGAAATCAAAGATTTGTTGGTTTAACGGCAGGCTTTTTAAGAATACGCTGAAACGGTACTGGTGGTTCGGCTTTTTGGTATTCTTAACGTCGTTCTTCTCCGTTTCCGTTTCTTCCGCGGTGCTTGCGGCCAACGCCGCCGCGCAGCAGGCGGCGAATCCGCTCGTGCATACGCTGGATGATTTGCTCGCGGGCTATTTCATGGGCAAGCAGTTTATCGTGACGGATCCCGTGCTCGCGCTGATCTTTGGCGCGGCGGCAGGGCTTGTGTTCTTCGGGTATCTGCACAACAAACGGCAGGCGGATTTCTTCCACGGGCAGCCCGTGAGCCGCGAAACGCATATTTTCACACGCTTTGCGGCGGGCTGCGCACTCTATGCCGCGGCATACTTTCTGAATCTGTTGTTTGCGTACGTTATCCTGCTGTCCTACGGCGCGAAAGCGGCGGTTATCGGCTTTGTGCTGCTGCGGCTGCTCTTGGTGCTGCTCGTGTTTGCGTGCATGTACGCGCTGAGTATCCTGTGCGCCATGCTTACGGGCAATCCGTTCGCGCATTTGCAGGCGGGCTTTGTGCTCTCCTTTGGCGGTACGCTGCTCATGTATTGCCTCTACTGGATGGCGGAGACCTTTTTACAGACCTATTCGCCCATCAGCCTTGATGGATTGAGCTACGGTTCGCTGCCGGTCTATCTCGTGTGGCGGCTTTCCTCGGGCGAGTTCAATCTGCTTAACGCGTTCTGCGTCGTCGTCATATTGGCGGGACTGCTGGCGTTGTGCGTGATCGCCTACCGGAAGCGGCCTGTGGAGTTTACGGGCGGCATGTTTGCCTTCCCCAAGCTTCAGCCCATTTTCCGCGCGGCGCTCTGCCTGCTTACGGGTACGCTGTTGGGAAGCGTGTTCTACAGCGTATTGGAGAGCGTGCCGTTTTGCATCTTTGGCCTCATACTCGGCGCGTTTCTGGGGCATATCCTTTGCCAAGGGCAGTTCAACCGCTCCTTTGGCGGGATGTTTACAGCTTTCATCCCCTTTGCGGCGACCGCCGCGGCGCTGGTCGCCGTCACGGCCTGCTTCATCATGGATGTGACGAGCTTTGAACGCTACATCCCCGCGCAGACCGACGTACGGTGCGTGGGTATTACGATCGAGGGCGACGAGCCGTATCTTAGGCGCACCTTCGACGAAAACGGCAACGTCATATCGCACAGTCCGTTGGAGACCGTGGTCTTCGACGATCCGGAGGTGGTGGGCGCGGTGCTGGATATGGCACAGTCCGGCATTTCGGCGGTGGAAGGCCGCAAGAAGGCGGAATACGGCACGTCAAGCAAAACCTATACCATCCGCTATACCTTAGCGGACGGCAAGCAGGTGCAGCGCATCTATGAAGCCATACCGGACGCGACTGTGGCAAAGGGCATAACGACGCTGCTGTGCGCCGACGCGTATACCGCGCAGAACGATCTTTTGCGCCTCGACGTGTCAAGATGCGGCAACATGAGCCTCATGACAAGCGGCGGCAACGATTCGCGCAGCGCCAAGGACAGCACGGAAAAGGCGCAGCTGCTTGAAGCCCTGCAGCAGGATCTCGTCGAAAACGGCAGACCTGTCGATACGCTCCCGCTGGGCAGCGTGGCCTGCGAGTTCTTCGGCACGATGGATGAGGAGGATACCGAGAGCAGGGATATTTACCGCTATATGGAATTCAGCGTTTACGCTTCCTATTCCCATACGCTGGCCGTGGCGGAAAGCTGGGGCGTGAAGCTGGAGGCGATGCCGGAGGAAACCCTTGCAAACGCGGCGTATGTCTGCGTGCGCGACGGGAACCAATACGACAATATTCTTTTTGAAACGGATGATCCCGAAAAGATTCGCGCGATTCTGCAAAGCGGGCAGGTATTCGGCGTATACGGCGGCATGACGCTGACGGAGCCGGTTACGGTAGAGGTGCTGCTCAAGGACGACGAGCACGGCATGTCCCTCGAGCAAATGGAAAAGGAAGGCTACGGCTATCGCTTCAGCGAGAAGATGGCGATGGACGCTTTCCGAAGCACGAGCTTTGTGGGCTATGTAAACAACCAGTATAGCGTCCTGCTGGGCGGCCTTGACAAATTGGGCGTCGTTATCCCCGGATAGGACGCCGGCGTATCCAATATCCCGTACCGTCCTCGGTGCGCAGAAACTGCGTAAAGCCCGGCACGGGCGGCACGGGCGCGAAATTACCCTGCATGGCGTGGAGCTCATAGAGCACCGCGCCATTTTTTACGCGCCCTTCAAGATAGAACCGTTGGCTGCCGGGATAGCTAACCTTGCGGAATGCCGTGCCGGGATAGGCTGTGGGAAAGGGGATATAGGGAAGCGGCGGCGGCGCGCTTTGCTTTTGCGCTGCTTCCTGCGCCGCTTGCTGCGGCGGAAAAAGGTATTCCGCCATGCGCAGTATGTTTTGCAGCGCCGCGCTTGGCTGCGCAGGCGGGGTGGGCGTTTCGCGCCGGGTTGGTTCGGCGGGCGGTTCCGCCGCGTGAACAGGCGCCGCCGCGGGTGTTGGTTCCCGCGCTGGCGGCGTGGGCGCAGGCGGTGTTTGCGCCTCCGCCGGGCGGCTTTGCTGCGGCCGCGCTTGCAGCCGCACGCGAAGCGCGGCTTCGCGCCGGTCGCTTTCGCGCCCGGCAAAGCCGCCAGTCCCCACGATATGCCCGCCCGCCTCCAGCAGCAGCCCGACGGGCGCCGCGACCGCTTGCGCGGCGCTGCCGATCCCGTTTGTAAGCGGCAGGGGAAGGAGCGTATCGGCGCACAGCCAAGCCGTGCAGCCCTCTGGCAGCGCGCCTTCGGTCGCGCGCACCTGTATGCGGGTGTTCGCGCTGTCGGCATGCAGCCGCGCGACGCCCCGAACAGAACCTGAAAATGCGATGCGTGTTTCTTTCATAGTA
>JAQVRG010000054.1 GCA_028701165.1 Eubacteriales bacterium
GAAGGCCGGCTGACCTTTGCGTTCTCCACGATGTTGAGCGCCATATCGATATCCGCCGCCTCGTCCACGTAAACATGGCAGACGCCCGTGCCGGTCTGTATGCACGGGACGGTCGCGTTCTCCGTGCAGGCGCGGATCAGCCCCGCGCTGCCGCGCGGGATCAGCAAATCGATCAAGCCCACCGCCCGCATCATTTCGTGCGCGCTCTCACGCGAAACGTCCTCTACTAAAACGATTGCGTCCTCCGGCATGCCGACTGCGGCAAGCCCCGCGCGCAGCGCCGTTACGATCGCGTGCGCGCTCTGCCACGCTTCCTTGCCCACGCGCAGTACGCACGCGTTGCCGCTTTTTACGCAAAGCGCCGCCGCGTCCGCCGTCACGTTGGGACGGCTTTCATAGATGATACCGATCACGCCCAAAGGCACGGCAACTTTCTCGATCAAAAGGCCGTTCGGACGCTCTATTTTTTCATAGCAAACGCCCACCGGATCGGGAAGCGCCGCCACCTGCCGCAGCCCTTCCGCCATGCCCGCGATCCGCGCGGGCGTAAGAAGAAGCCGGTCGATCATCGTTTCGCTGATCTGTCCGCGCGCCCGTTCCACATCCGCGGCGTTCGCGCGAAGGATTTCCGCGGACGCCGCGCATAGCGCGCCCGCCATGTTGTTGAGCGCAAGATCCTTGCGCTTGGTATCCGCCGCGGCGATGGCGGCGCTCGCTTCTTTCGCCCTTTGGATCAAACGTATGGTATCCGTCATGCCTGTTTCCTCCCCACGAAGCGTGTGCCGACGGGCTTTCCCGCCGCGATTTCATAGAGCAGCGCCGGATGCGCGCCGTTTGCGATGATCATATCCGTACCGGCGCGCGTTGCGATCTTGGCCGCGTGCAGCTTGGTTTCCATCCCGCCCGTAGCTAAGCCCGTGCCCGCGCCGCCTGCCAGCGCCTCCACCTCCGGCGTGATCGCCTCCACCACAGGGATGAGCGTCGCCCTGTCGTCCTTGCGGGGGTCGGCTGTATAAAGCCCGTCAATATCCGAGAGCAGCACCAAAAGATCCGCCCCCACGCTTTCGGCGACGATCGCCGCGAGCGTGTCGTTGTCGCCTATGCCAAGTTCCTCTGTCGCTACTGTATCGTTTTCGTTGACGATGGGCAGCGCGCCAAGCTCCAGCAGCCGAAAGATGGTATTTCGAAAATTCCTGTGCCGCCGTTCGTCCTCCACGTCCGCGCCGGTAAGCAGTATTTGCGCCACGGTGTGGCAGTATTCCGCAAACGCCTTGTCATAGGTATACATCAGCTCGCATTGCCCGACGGCCGCCGCCGCCTGCTTGGTGGGCGTATCCTTGGGGCGTTCCTTGAGGGAAAGCTTCCCCACCCCCATGCCGATGGCGCCGGAGGACACAAGTATGATCTCATGACCCGCGTTTTTCAGGTCGCTGACCACCTTGCATAAAAGCTCCACCTGCCGTATGTTCAGCCGTCCGCTTGCGTGTGCGAGCGTCGAGGTGCCGATCTTGATCACAATGCGCATTGTTTGTTCCTCTTACACAGTTTTATATATGATACAGGATGGCGAAATAAAAATCCACCTCTAATTTCCGGTTTGCGGGGCAAAAGCAGCGGCGCGGGCACTTGCCAAGGCGGCGCATATGTTGTATAATGCTTGCGATCAAGCAAAGGAGATACTGTATCCATGAAGAGAATCAAAACCCTTGAAACCCGCGATCTCAACAAGAGCATCAAAACCGGCGGCTGCGGCAACTGCCAGACCTCCTGCCAGTCCGCCTGCAAAACCTCCTGCGGCGTCGCCAACCAGCAGTGCGAAGGCAAGAAGGACTAAAACCATGTGACTATGAAATTGCCGCCTCTTGCACAGGCGGCAATTTTATTGTGCAAAGAAGGCGGCTATGATTCATCAATATAAACTAAACGGCTACAATATCGTACTGGACGTATACAGCGGCTCCGTCCACAGCGTGGACGCGGTCGCCTACGACGTGATTGCCATGTATACGGATACGCCCAAGGACAAGATCGTCGCGCGCATACGAGAAAAATACCCCGAGGTATCCGAAGCGGACGTTTTGGAGTGCATCGAAGACGTTGAAGAACTCAAGGCAAACGGCAAGCTCTTTACCGACGACGCCTTCTCCGCACGCGCGGCGGCGTTCAAGGCAAAGACCTGCGTGCTCAAGGCCCTGTGCCTGCATGTGGCGCACAGCTGCAACCTCGCCTGCGCCTATTGCTTTGCGGGGCAGGGCGAATACAGCGGCGAAAACGCGCTGATGTCCTACGACGTAGGCAAGCGGGCGATGGATTTTCTGGTGGAGAATTCCGGAAGCCGCACCAACCTCGAGGTCGATTTCTTTGGCGGCGAGCCGCTTCTGAACTGGGACGTGGTGAAACGCCTTGTTGCCTACGGGCGGGCGTTAGAAAAGACCTGCGGCAAGAAATTCCGCTTTACCCTCACCACCAACGGCGTGCTTCTCGATCCCGAGGTCACGGATTTTTGCAACAAGGAAATGTACAACGTCGTATTGAGCCTTGACGGACGCAAGGAGATCCATGACCGCTACAGGGTAGATCGCGCCGGAAAAGGCAGTTATGAGCGCGTCGTGCCCAATTTCCAAGCCTTCGTAAAGGCGCGCGGCGACGGGGAATACTATGTGCGCGGCACCTATTCGCGCTATAACACGGATTTTTTGCAGGACATCCTGCACATGACCGAGCTTGGCTTTTCCAAGCTGAGCATGGAGCCTGTCGTCAGCAATCCCGACGAACCGTGGGCGCTGAGCGAATCCGACCTCCCGGTCTTGTACGAGCAATACGAGCGCCTCGCTTCGCTCATGCTGGAGCGGGAAAAGGAGGGTCGTCCCTTCACCTTCTACCATTACATGGTCGATCTAAAGAACGGCCCCTGCATCTACAAACGCATTTCGGGCTGCGGCTCGGGCACGGAATACCTCGCCGTCACGCCGCAGGGCGAGCTGTACCCCTGCCATCAGTTTGTAGGCGATCCGCATTTTTTGATGGGCGATATTTGGAAGGGTGTGGCCAACACGGCGTTGCGGGAGGAATTCCAAGGCTGCAGCGTCTATGCCCGCGAGGGCTGCAAGGATTGCTGGGCGAAGCTTTTCTGCGCGGGCGGCTGCGCCGCCAACGCGTATCACACGACGGGCAGCCTGACGGGGGTATACGAATACGGCTGCAAGCTGTTTAGAAAGCGCATGGAATGCTCCATCATGCGGAAGGTCGCGCAGGCGGAAGAATAAGCATATAAAACGGCTCGCCGTGAAGGCGAGCCGTTTGCATTTTGTATGTTAGTCCGCGTAAAGGACATAGCCGGCCTTGCGCGGCTTGGGCTGCGGATACGCGCCTTCGATATAGCCCAGCGCGCAGATGCCAACGCCCATATACTTGTCGTCAACGCCCCAAGACCTAAGAAGCGCGCGGCCGTCCTCCAGCTCGAACATCTCCTTGGCGCGGTTGATCCAACAGCTACCAAGGCCCAGCGCGTGTGCGGCGTTCATCAGATTCCCCATCACGAGGCTCGCGTCCTGTACGGAGTTCGGATTATCCCGTTCCGCCAGCACGATCACGACCGTCGGCGCACCGTAGAAGGGGTCCATATCCTTACCCCAAACCGCGCCGTTCATCTTAGAGAGCGTTTTTACCTTCGCCGCGTCCTGTACGGCCACAAGCAGCGGGGACTGCATGCCCATCGCCGTGGGCGCGTACACGCCGCATTGCAGGATCGCATCCAGTTCGTCCTTCTTGATCTGCGCCTGCTTGTAGCTTCGGATGCTTCTTCTTTCCAGCAAATCCTTAATCGTTTCCTTCATCGATTGACCCTCCTTCAAAAATCGTCATGCTTAATCGGCATTCTTCATGCGGCGCTCGATATCGCGTTTTGCGTCACGGTCGGCGATATCGTGCCGTTTATCATAGAGCTTCTTGCCCTTAGCTACCGCCAGCTCCATCTTCACCAGGCCGTCCTTGATGTAGAGCTGCAAGGGGATCAGGCTGTAGCCGTCGGTTTGGGAAAGCGTCTTGAGCTTGCGGATCTCGGCCTTATGCAGCAGCAGCTTGCGCGTGCGGAAGGGGTCGCAGTTGAAGATATTGCCCTGCTCGTAGGGGCTGATGTGCATACCGATCACGAGCGCCTCCCCATCCTTGATCACAGCGTAGGCGTCCTTGATGTTGCACTTGCCGCCGCGCACGCTTTTGACCTCCGTGCCTACCAGCGCGACGCCGCATTCATAGGTGTCCTCGATAAAATACTCATGGCGCGCCTTGCGGTTCTGCGCCACGCTCCGTACTCCTTTTTTAATGGGCATAGCCCCCCACCTCCCGTTGGTTTGCGCGTTTCATTTATCATACCCTCATCCCTTGGCTTTCGCAAGGCTTTTACGGCGATAGGGCGGCTTGCGCTTGCCGCCGCTTTTGCCGTTTGCCTGCGTTTCCCCGGTCTTTGGCGTTCTCGTACCGTCGCAGAGTACAAAGTCCACATTGGCGTTTTCCAAATCCACGCCCGCCACCTTGACGCGCACCTGATCGCCAAGCCTGAATACGCGCTTTGTCGCTCTGCCCACTACGCGGAAGTTTTTCTCATCATAGGTGTAATAATCGCCCTCAATCGAAGCGATCCGCACCAAACCCTCCACCGTATTGGGCAGCTGCACGAAAAAACCGTATTGTGTCACCCCGGCAATAATGCCCGTTTCCACCGCGCCGATATGCCCCTGCATATATTCGGCTTTTTTAAGATCCTCTGCCGCGCGCTCGGCTTCCACCGCCGCCACCTCTCTTGCGGAGGTGTGGCGCGCGATCTCGGGCAGCGCGTTTCTCCACTTTTCCGCCCGTTTCGCCGTCATTTCGCCGTGGATGATCTCCTTGACGATGCGGTGCACCACCAAATCGGGATACCGGCGGATAGGCGAAGTAAAGTGGCAATAACAATCCATCGCAAGGCCAAAATGGCCTAAGCAGGTCTCACAATAGCGCGCTTTTTGAAGAAAGCGCAGCGTGACGCGGCTGATGACGTTCTCCTCCTTGGTGCCTTTCGCCCGATCCAGCACCCGTTGCAGGGTGATGGGGCGCACATTGCCTATATTCTTGATGCCGTAGCCCATCGTACCCAAAAAGGTGTTGAGCGTTTGCAGCTTATCCTTGTCCGGCTGCTCATGCACGCGATAGAGCATGGGTACGTCCATTGCAAACATATGCGTCGCCACGGTCTCGTTTGCGGCAAGCATGAAATCCTCGATCATGCGGTTCGCTTCGCCCCGTTCGCTAAGGCAAACGTCGATGGGCTTCCCTTGCTTATCCAGCACGATCTTACTCTCGTCCAAGTCAAAATCGATGCTGCCGCGTTTTACACGGCGCGCGCGAAACGCCGCTGCAAGCGTCCGCATTTCCTCCAGCATGGGCCACACGTCGGCAAAACGCGCCTGCATAGCGGCGTCGTCCGCAAACATGGCGTTCACGTCCTTATACGTCATGCGGTGCGCTGTCTTAATGACCGTTTCCGCAAGCCTGTGCGAAAGGATCCGCCCGTCCGGCGCAACCTCCATCATGCAGGAAAGCGTGCACTTGACTTCGCCTTCGTTCAACGAACAAACGCCGTTGCTGATCTGCTTGGGGAACATCGGCAGCACACGATCCGGAAAATATACGCTGGTGCCGCGTTTGTACGCTTCCTTATCAAGCGGCGTACCCTCGGTTACATAGTGGCTCACGTCCGCTATATGCACGCCCAGCAGATAATTGCCGCACGCAAGCTTGGAAAGCGATATGGCGTCGTCCAAATCCTTGGCGTCTTCACCGTCGATGGTGATAATAAGCGATGCGCGCAAGTCCTCCCTGCGGGCGATCTCATCCGCGCGCACGGCCTTGTTGAGCCGCCGCGCCTGATCCGTAAGACCCTTGGAAAAAGCGTCGGGCAAATCCATGCGGCGGATCACGGAAAGTATATCCGTCCCCTTTTCGTTTTTGCCGCCCAACACCTCGGTAACGCGGCCGAGCAAGGGCCGCCGCCCGTCGGGATACTGCAGTATGTTCGCCACGACCTTCTCGCCCGTCTTTGCGCCGCCGTTCTCGCCGCGCATGATCAGCACGTCCATATAAAGCTTGGCGTCATCCGGCACCACATAGCCGTCCTCGCCGTCCGCTTCATACGTGCCGACGATCCGGTGCTGCGCACGCACGGCGATCAGCACCACCTCAGCTTCCTCGTTGCCGTTGCGGCTGGTCGTATCGGTTTTTCGCACCCACACCATGTCCCCGTTCATCACGCCGTGCATACTCTCAGCCGGCACGAACAGATCGTTCGATCCGTCCGCCGGGATAAAAAAGCCATACCCGCGCGGATTGCCCTGCATACGCCCGTAGATCAGGCCTGTCTGCTCCGGCAGCGCCAGCTTCTTTTTGCGCGTCAGCAGCAGCCGCCCGCTTGCGAGCATCCGCTCGATGGCGGCCGCTGTCGCCTCCTCCTGCTTTATTTCATCCATCAGCAGCTCCGCCGCCGACGGGCCGAGTCTGCGTATGGTTTCGATCAGCGCATTTTCGATTCTCTGGTTTTCTTCCATTTCATTCCTCCTATTCTCTCTATCTTTGCCTTGAAAACGCAAAAATATAAAAAGAGTGTGCAGCGTTTTGCAGCACACTCCGAACCCTTATCGTACCTTAGACCAAGATCATCATAACGATCGAAATCACCGCGATGATTATGGCGCTTACAATCGTGATGTTCTGTAGCTTTGCTTCCTTGCTCGCAGCCTTGCCGCGGGAACCGAAGGACTGCGTGTCTCCGCCGAAAGCGCCGCCCAAGCCGCCGCTTTTGGACTTCTGCATAAGCACCACGACGACCAGCACGATCGCCACGATGATGAGCAGTACATTAAGGATTGTCTGCAAAGTTTCCATTCGTATCTCCTCTTTCCAACATATACCCCAAGGCATATACCCCGAGGGGTCGTTTTTCAACTGCAAGCGGTATTATACCATGCGCAATAGCGGAGCGCAAGGACTTTTTCGCGCTATTGTGCGAAGAAATGCCGCTTATTCGGCAATCAGCGTCTTGCCTGTCATCTCGGGCGGCTGCGGCATGCCCATGAGCTGCAGCATCGTGGGGGCGAGATCGGAAAGACGCCCGCCCGCGCGCAGCTTTGCGTCCCTGCGTTCGTCGTCCACGAGGATGACCGGCACGGGATTGGTCGTGTGCGCCGTAAAGGGGATGGATGCGTCCGTCTCGTCGTACATCTGTTCGCAGTTGCCGTGATCCGCCGTGATGATGGCGCGCCCGCCGCAGGCCAGTATCGCGTCCACGACCTTCTTGACGCACGCGTCCACCGCGTGCACGGCGGCCACCGCCGCCTCCATCACACCCGTATGCCCCACCATATCGGGATTGGCAAAGTTGAGGATCATCACGTCGTATTTGCCGCTCTTGATGCGCTCCACAGCCTCCTCAGCCACGGCATAGGCGCTCATTTCGGGCTGCAAATCGTAAGTCGCCACCTTGGGAGACGGGATCAGCGCCCGATCCTCGTTCTCGTTAGGGGCTTCCACGCCGCCGTTGAAGAAGAAGGTCACATGGGCGTATTTCTCGGTCTCCGCGATGCGCAGCTGCGTTTTCCCGCTTTGCGCCAAGTATTCGCCCAGCGTATTTGTCAGCGATTCCGGCTTGAACGCGATATGCACACGCTCGCCGAAGGTCTTATCGTACTGGGTCATGCACACATAGTACACGGAGAAGAAGCCGTTGCGGCGTTCAAACCCGTCGAAATCCGGAAAGATGAAGCTGCGCGTAATCTCGCGCGCCCTGTCGGGGCGGAAGTTGTAGAATATAACGCTGTCGTTGGGCTTGATTGTCGCCACCGGCTTGCCGTTCTCCGTAATGACCACAGGCACGACGAATTCATCCGTCACGCCGTTATCATAGGAAGCCTGCATGGCGTGCACGGCGTTTTCGTCGTAAACACCCTCGCCATAGACGAGCGCCGCGTAGGCCTTTTCCACGCGCTCATAGCGGTTGTCCCGATCCATCGCGTAGTAACGGCCCATCACGGACGCGATCCTGCCAACGCCCACGGATTGAAGCTCCGCCTCCAAATGCTCCATAAAGCCCTTGCCGCTTTGGGGCGGCACATCGCGGCCGTCCATAAAGCAATGCACGAACACCTTGGTCAAGCCCTGACGCTTGGCAAGCTCCAGCAGGGCGAAAAGATGCTTCTCGTGGCTGTGCACGCCGCCCGGGCCCAATAAGCCGTAAACATGCAGCGAGGAATCATACTTTTTGCAGTTTTCCACCGCGCCCAAAAAGGCTTCGTTCTCAAAAAAATCGCCGTCCTTGATGGACTTGGTGATGCGTGTAAGCTCCTGGTAGACGATGCGCCCCGCGCCGATGTTCAGATGTCCCACCTCGGAATTGCCCA
>JAQVRG010000055.1 GCA_028701165.1 Eubacteriales bacterium
GTGCTGCCCGGTGTGGGCGCGTTTGCGGATGCGGCGGCGAAGCTTCGCGTCAACGGCTTGGATCGGCTTTCGATCGAACAGGCCAATGCGGGGAAGCCGCTGCTGGGTATATGCCTTGGCATGCAGCTGCTGCTGGAAAAAAGCTATGAGTACGGCGAACATGCGGGCTTGGGCTTGATCGAAGGGAACGTCGTGGACATCACGCCCATGGTTGGGGATCGAAAGGTGCCGCACATCGGCTGGAACGCGCTGCTGTTTCCGGAAGATAAGCATCCTCTGTTTCAAAATACGAACGAGGGCGACTGCGTATACTTCGTCCATTCCTACGCGGCGGTGGACTGTGAGCAAAGCGTTGCCGCCCGGACGGAATACGGCGCGCTGCTTACGGCGGCGGTTGCGAAGGACAACGTGATGGGCGTGCAGTTCCACCCCGAGAAGAGCGGCGGGACGGGTCTTGATATCCTGCGCGCCTTTTGCGCGCTGTAGGGAGGAGCAACGATGCTGATCTTACCGGCGATCGATCTTTACGACGGCTGCGCCGTGCGCTTGCAGCAGGGCGATTACAGCCGGCAGACCGTGTACAGCGAAGCTCCTTGGGAGGTGGCGGCGCGCTTTGCGCAAGATGGCGCGCAGTGGCTGCATATCGTCGACCTAAGCGGCGCGAAAGAAGGGACGGCGGCAAATTTTGACGTGATCGCGCGCATCGTGGGCGAAACGCCCCTGTATGCGGAGGTGGGCGGCGGCGTCCGCTCGCTCGATACCGTGCGCGCGTATCTTGCTATGGGCGTCAAGCGCGTGATACTGGGTACGGCTGCCGTGACCGATCCCGCGTTCTTGTGCTCGGCGCTCGACGCGTTCGGCACATCCGTCGCCGTGGGCGTGGACGTGCGGGACGGGCGCGTTTCCATCAGGGGCTGGACGGAGCAGAGCGCGCGGACGCTGGACGAGTTTTTAGAGAAGCTGCAAGCGATGGGCGTTTCCACCGTCATCTGCACGGATATTTCCAAGGACGGCATGATGGGCGGGAGCAACACGGCGCTTTATCAAAGGCTTTCCAAAACCTATACGATGGATCTTATCGCTTCGGGGGGCGTATCGACGCTTGAAGATATAAAGAACCTTGCGTCGCTCGGCCTTTACGGCGCGATCATAGGCAAGGCGCTCTATACGGGCGATATCAGTCTGCACGCGGCTATTGCCGCTGCGAAGGGGGCGTAATATGGTAACCAAACGCATCATACCCTGCTTGGACGTGCGAAACGGGCGCGTGGTAAAGGGCGTGAATTTCGAGGGCTTGAACGATGTGGCGTCGCCCTTGGAGCTTGCGGCGTTTTACAGCGAGAACGGCGCGGACGAGCTGGTGTTCTACGACATCACGGCCTCCGCCGAGGGGCGGCGGCTCTTCACCGACGCGCTCAAGGAGGTGGCGAGCCACATTTTTATCCCGCTTACCGTGGGCGGCGGTATCAACAGCCTTGACGATTTTGACCGCGTGCTCAAGTGCGGCGCGGATAAGGTCAGCGTTAATTCCGGCGCGATCAAAAATCCCGCGCTCATCGGCGAGGCCGCTAAGCGCTACGGCGACCAGTGCGTGGTGCTCTCCGCCGATATCAAGCGCGTGAACGGTGTTTTTCACATCTTCGCAAAGGGCGGCCGCGAGGATACCGGCATGGAGGCGATCGACTGGATCCGGCGCGGCGCGGAGAACGGCGCGGGTGAGATCGTGGTCAACAGCATCGATACGGACGGCGTGAAACGGGGTTTTGATCTTGAAATGCTGCGCGCCGTATGCGAAGCTGTATCCGTCCCCGTGATCGCTTCGGGCGGCGCGGGGTGCAAGGCGGATTTTGTGACGCTGTTTCAAACGCTTCCCAAGGTGGACGCGGGGCTGGCGGCTTCCATATTCCACTTTGGCGAGGTCGATATCAAGGATTTGAAGCAAACGCTCCGCGACGCGGGCGTAATCGTAAGATTGTAGGAGGAAACCATGGTTGCTCTTGAAGAACTGAAATTCGACGAAAAGGGTCTGATCCCCGCTATTGTGACCGACGCGGACAGCGGACGCGTGCTCACGCTTGCCTATATGAACCGTGAAAGCCTGTCCATCAGCATACAGGAAGGGCGTACCTGCTTTTATTCCCGTTCGCGCCAGCAGCTTTGGCGCAAGGGAGAAACGAGCGGCAACGTGCAGCACATCGTGGATATCACGGCAGACTGCGACAGGGACGCGCTTACGGTGCGCGTTAAGAAGGACGGCCCAGCCTGCCATCTCGGAAACGAATCCTGCTTTGTCGATAAGGTGTTTGAAAGCGACTGCCTTTCGGCCTTTTCACTCGAGGGGCTTATGGAGCTGATCAAGGGACGCAGGACGGAAAAGAAGGAAGGCTCGTATACGACATATCTGTTCGAGAAGGGCTTGGATAAGATACTCAAAAAGGTGGGAGAGGAATCCACCGAGGTCATCATCGCGGGCAAGGCGGAGGATAAGAAGGAAACGGTCTACGAGATCGCGGATCTTACCTACCATGTGCTGGTGTTGATGGCGCAGATGGGTATATCGCTCGACGAGGTCGAACGCGAGCTTGCCTCCCGTCATGTGATCGATAAAAAGGTAAAGCAGGAGAAGATGGCATGACAGCGGATTATGATCTGCATACGCACACGCGCTTTAGCGACGGCAAGGAGACCGTTTTGCAGATGGCGGAGGCGGCGATCGCAAAGGGTCTAAGCACGCTGGGTATTTCCGACCATGCGCCCGTGCCTTGGGAGAACGACTGGTGTATCGATCCCGCGCGCGTGCTGGAGGAGGGCGAGGAGATCCGGCGCGTAGGGAGGCTGCTCTCGGGCCGGCTGACGCTTCTTTGGGGTACGGAGCTTGACATGTGCAGCCCGCAAACCGATGCGCCGTATGATTACCGGATCGGCTCCACACACGAGCTTTTGATGCACGGAACGCACAGAAGCGTAGATGAGAGCGAAGAGGCGATGCTCTTTACGGTGCGGGAATACTTCGGCGGCGATTACTACGCTTACGCCAAAACCTATTTTGAGGCGCTTGCACAGTGGGCGGCGCGCGACATTGACATTTTGGGGCATGTGGACATTTTGACCAAGTTCAATGAGGGCGGCAAACACTTTGATGAAAACGATCCCAAGTATCTTCGCGCCGCGGAGGACGCGATCGCCGCGATCGCCGCGCGCGGCCACATATTCGAGATGAATTCCGGCGCCGTCTCAAGAGGCTATCGCAAAACGACCTATCCGTCCATGCAGGTGCTGCGTCTGATCAAAAAGCACGGCGGACGCATCCTCTTAAGCAGCGACGCGCACGCCGGCGCGTACATTACATTCCTGTTTAACGAGATGGCGGAGATGGCTAAGGCCTGTGGTTTTAAAAGCATCATGGCGCCGGGCGCGAAGGGAAAGCCGTTTATAGAAAAGGAACTCGTTTGACCGGCTTAGCCGGTCACTTTGCTTATCGCCAAAGGTCATTGACCTTTGGCGATGGTTGCAATTTACAACTGTTCGCTTCGCTTGCGGGCGTTGCAAATTGCAGGGAAACCCTTGCACAGCAAGGCTTTCCGAATCTGGCGCGCATGTCGTCAGATTCGGTTGAACGTTAAGGGGCGCACCCCTTAACAATCCCCAACGGTGTTTGTCAATGGTCTGCTTGACCGGCTTAGCCGGGTCATTCGTCTATATCGGCTGCATAGCGCGCGAGCGCGTCGTGCAGCGCAGCGATCGCAAGCTCGGCACTTTTAAGCTTTACAGCGGGCAGCCCGCCCAAGGCGGCGGTAAGCTGTGCGGCTGTAAGCGCGGCGGCCGAAGCGAGCGTTTTGCCTTTCAACAGCTCCGTCGTCATGCTGCCCGCCGCGATGACGGACGAGCAGCCCCGCGCCAAAAAGGTGCAGTCGCATATCACTCCATCGCGTACCTTGATAAAAAGCACGACGCTTTCACCCGCCGCCAAATCGCCGCCGACGCCGTACGCGTCGCAATCCTCTAATTCGCCCGCGTTGCGGGGGCGCTTGGCGTGGTCGATCACCGTGGGGGAAAAGCGTTTATCTTGGTTTTCCATACCATATCTCCATTGTCAGCGTGATGTATCGCTACTATTCTATACCATTTGCCGCATGTGCGCTAGAGCGGGATACGGATAGTTATTAGCATATGCTAATAACTATCCGTAGAGGAATCCTTTGGATTGCGCGCCTTTTGTAAATAAAATGCGACATGTTTTTCCCTGCCTTGCAAAGAGGCGCGCGTTTGATTAAAATAGAGCGGTGGACAAACTTCAGCAAATCGCGCATGCGATCAACAAGTCGATTAGACGTATCAATAAAAAAACTGCGGCGGCATGGCAGAGAACGCGGCGGCTGTGGGCGGCTATGACCGTCAAGGGGCGCACCGTGATCCTTGTCGGCGCGGCGCTTATGGTCGCGTGCTTTACGGCTTTTGGGATCATGCTGCACCATATGTTCGCCAAGACGGAGGTTGCCGCGACGGCGGAAACGCCCGCGCATGTCGAGATCAGGACGGTGGCAACGCCCGCGCCTTCTGCGGACGCCGCACAGCCTTTGCCTCCCCCCACGCCGGACCTGGGCTTTTGCAAGGGCGCGGAAAACGAGATCGTGCAGGTGATACAGGAGCGCCTGATGGAGCTTGGGTATTTGGAGCTTGACGAGAGCACGCAGAAGTACGGCTCCCAAACGGAGGCCGCCGTGCGGCTTTTCCAGCGGCAGGTCAATTTTACCGACGGCACGGCGGAGAAGCTTGACGAGGACGGCATCTGCGGCGCGATGACGCTTGACTACCTTTTTGCGGACGACGCGCCGCACTATGTGGTCAAGTTCGGCATGGAGGGCGAGGATATCACCAACATGCAGCTCCAGCTTAAGGATTTGGGTTATATCAGCGCCACCACGGGCTACTTTGGCGAAAAGACCGTCGTGGCGATGAAGGAGTTTCAAGGGCGGAACGGCTTGGATCAGGACGGCTTGGCCGGGGAGCGCTCCTTTGAGCTGTTGTATTCGCCCAACGCGAAGGAAAGCAAAAGCAAATCGCAGACGGCGCGAACAAGGGCGAGCGTGAGCAAGATGATCGAGGTTGCCAAGAGCAAGATGGGCAGTAAATATGTGCTGGGCAATACGGGTCCCAATTCCTTCGATTGCTCCGGGCTTGTGTACTATTGCCTGAAGGAAGCGGGCAGCAACCGCAGACGCCTTAACGCGGCGGGCTATTCGCAGGTGTCCGACTGGACGAAGATCACCAGCATGTCCAAGCTCAAAAAGGGCGATCTGATCTTTTTCTATAACAATGCAAAGACAAAGGTCGGGCATGTGGGGATCGTGATACACAGCGGCGAGATGATCGACGCGTCCAGCGCCAACGGCAAGGTCGTGCGCCGAAGCTATACGAGCTCGTATTGGAAAAATCACTTTGTTTGCGGAAGGAGACCGTGGTAATGAGCGTACTTTTTATCAAGAACTGCCGCGCGATCGTCACCTGCGACGACGCGGACCGCGTGCTGCAAAACGCCAGTTTGTGCATCACGGACGGCGTGATCACGGATATGGGCGCGCATATCCAGCCGCCGTTTGGGGCGCGCGTCATCGAAGGCGCGGATATGCTCTGCTATCCGGGGCTTATCAATACCCATCACCATCTCTATCAGATGTTCTCACGGAATCTTCCGCAGGTGCAGAACATGGAGCTGTTCGATTGGCTCAAGACCCTTTATGAGATTTGGAAGGGACTTGACGAAACGGTCGTGCGCTATTCCACGCTGACCGGCCTTGGAACGCTGCTCAAAAACGGCTGTACCACCTGCTTTGACCATCACTATGTATTCCCGGCGGGCGCCGGCGATCTCATAGGCGCGCAGTTTGAAGCGGCGGGCGAGCTTGGCATGCGCATGGTATGCTCGCGCGGCAGCATGGATCTTTCAAAAAAGGACGGCGGCTTACCGCCCGATTCCGTGGTACAGACCATCGACGCGATCCTGCGGGACAGCGAACGCGTGATCGACGCGTATCATGATCCCTCCTTCGGTTCCATGCGGCAGGTCGTGCTGGCGCCCTGTTCGCCCTTCTCCGTTTCCGCGGCGCTTCTTAAAGAAAGCGCCCTGCTTGCGCGGCAAAAGGGCGTGCGCCTGCATACGCACCTTTGCGAAACCAAGGATGAGGAGAACTACACACTGCAAAAATGCGGTCTTCGTCCCCTTGCTTATATGGAATCCTTGGGCTGGATCGGCAAGGACGTTTGGTACGCGCACGGCATACATTTTAACGACGAGGAGCTGCGTTTACTTGCGAAAACGGGTACGGGCGTAGCGCACTGCCCCGCCTCCAACATGAAGCTAAGCTCTGGCGTGGCGCGCATACCCGATATGCTTTCCCTTGGCGTTCCGGTAGGGTTGGCGGTGGACGGCAGCGCCAGCAACGACGGCAGCAGCCTGCTGGAGGAAATGCGCGTCTGCTACCTTTTGCACAGGCTTACCTACGGCGATAAAGCGCCCTCCGGCTACGAGGTGCTGAAAATGGCGACGCGCGGCAGCGCGCGGCTTTTGGGCCGGGACGATATCGGCAGCTTGGCGGTCGGCAAATGCGGCGATCTGTTCCTTGTCAACGCCAAACGCGTCGAGCTTGCGGGCGCTGCGTTCGATCCGAAGTCCATGCTTGCTACCGTTGGCGTGCACGGCGTGGATTACACCGTCGTGCAGGGACATGTCTGCGTCAACGAGGGGCGCTTGACCAACATGAGCGAGGAGACCATTGCCCGCGACGCGGAGAAGGTCGTAGAAAAGTATTTGGGATAAATCCGAAAGATAAGCTTGATTCGCCCACACCGGGTTTGCCGGTGTGGGCGTTCGTAAATCCGAAGGATTTATTTCTCTGCCATTTGCAGCGACCGTGAGCGATTGCGAACAGGTGCAAATGGAAAAACTCGCGCCGGGTCAAAAGACCCGGCGTGAAAGAGAAGCGCTTTGCGCTTATCCAGCTTCGTTGCTCGTATCGTTGCATTTGCGCGCGCCGTCCGGCACGCTTACCACGGCGGGATCGCCTACGCCTACGGTGATTTCCGCAACGTTGCCGCGATATTTGTCCGTATAGAGCAGGGTGGAATCCTCCAAGCTCCCGTCTACATACTTATCCCGGTATACCTCGGCGGTATAGCCGTCATGGCGGTCAACGGTCTGCAATTCATAGCCTTGCGGCACCTTTTCGCTGTAGGTAAAGCGCGTGTCGGTGCGCTCGTTGGTTTCGACGACCTCGCTGCGGCATTCGTAGGTGACGCCGGAGGGGAGCGGTTTTCCGTAAAGGGATACCGTGATGGTACTATAACGGTCGCCGTCGGGCTTGATGTAGGCGAAGATATAGAGGGGCGCGCCTGTATCGTTCAAGAATTTCAGATCTTTGCCGGCGGAATCCACCGTGGCGTCAAGTCCCTTGTCAACATAATCCGAAGGGATGGAGTGCGCCTGCCGATCCGTTACCGTGATGTTGCCGCGCAGCAGCGCGTTATAGAGGGTAGTGGATACCTGACAGATGCCGCCGCCCGCTTGCAGCGAGTATTCCTTGCCGCCCGTGATGCCGTTGGCTTCCTTCCAGCCGCCGTCCACCGTGCGAAGGCCGACATAGCCGTTGAAGCTGAATTCCTCGTTGGGCTTGACCACGCAGGTGTTGAGGATCTCCGCCGCCTTGCGGATGTTAAAAACGCGGTTGGCGATGGTCTCGACCGAATCGCTGTCGCGGAACCTTGTGGTGTAGGTGGCAATGCGCTGCGTATTATCCTTGATAAAGGCTGTGGTCATGGTGGGGGACACATCTTTCATCACGGGGGCGAGCTCGCATTGGAAGTCGCGCGCCGCAAGCCGCGCCTGAATGGCGGCGACGGTGGCGTCCACATCCATCACGGTGCCGTTTTGCCCTTCAAAGATCTCGAAACGCTGCACGTTGTTTTCGTTTAGGCGCGCCTGCGCGTAGGGCTCCACCGCCGGCGTGCCCACGGAATCGCTGATGGCTAAAAGGCGCTCGCGCAGCATCGCGTCGTTGGCGGATACGGTGAGAGACAGGCTGCCCGAAGCGTCTTGGGTATAGACCTTATCCAGCGTTTCCTCCAAATTCGTGTCCGCCTCGATAAAGGCGGAGGTAAGGCGCAGCTCCGTTTCGCCGTCCTTAACGAGCATATCGATGGAGGCGAGCATGGTGGTCGCGGGGGGCTTGAGCTCCGCCAGCGCCTGTTCGCGCGAGAGTCCCGTGATATCGACGCCCTCTATGCTGACGCTGCCGCCTGTTTGCGCTGCCGCGGCGGGTTCGGAGGGGGTGAAGAGATCTTGGATTTTCGCGTCCTTAATCAGCAGGATCATGGTGACAAGCAGCGCCGGGATCAGG
>JAQVRG010000056.1 GCA_028701165.1 Eubacteriales bacterium
ATTGCAGCAAGTTCATCGACAGCCCGTTTGCACGCACCGGCATTCTGGACGGGAACCCGATCCACGCCGACATGGTCGCGGCGGCGCGGATGGCAAAGTTACGTTATTGCGTCAACGTGATCATCGACGAAAACAAACGGACGGTCGCGGCGTTTGCGGGCGGCCCGATCGATGCGCATGCGGCGGGCTGCGCGTTTCTGCGCCCGTACTGCGAAGTGTCCGCCAAACCAAGCGATATCGTGATCACGACCAACGGCGGCGCGCCGTTGGATCAAAACATCTATCAATGCGTGAAAGCGATGACGGCGGCGGAGGCGGCGGCAAAGGAGGGCGGCGTGATCATACTTTGCGCCGCATGCGCGGACGGCGCGGGCGGCGAGAGTTTCTATCGATCGCTTAAGGACTGCGAAAGCGCGAGCGCCCTATATGAAAGCATCATGGAAACGCCGCAGCAGTCTACGATACCCGATCAATGGGAAAGTCAGATTTTAGCGCGCATACTTAAAAAGCACAGGGTCGTCATGGTGACGCGCCCTGTGCTTGCGGATACCGTGCGCGATATGAAGATGGAATACGCCGCCTCGCTGCAAGAGGCCTTAAAGCGCGCGTACGCCATAACGGGCGAAGGGGCTTCCCTTACGGTGATCCCCAACGGCGTCAGCGTGATCGTTTCATGATTCGGACGTATGGTTGAGGTCGTTGTACCATTTTACAGCCGAGATATACGTTTCATTCAGCGTATCGCAGCTGATGGCGTGCTCCTCGGCGAAACGGGTGATCTCCTCCCAGTTGGAGTAGTCGTAGTGCCCGAAGAAGGCAACGATATCCGAATAAATACCGTCTTTGCCGACGAGGGATTCACGGATATCGTCCGCGACGGGTATCTCGGAAACCAATTCCTCCTTGGTCTTGTCAAGCGCAATGTGCAGAAGCGACAGCATACCCGTAAGGAATACATGGCGTGGATCGCGCTTGGGGCGAAGCAATGGCGCCAAGAGTTCGCCGAAACGGGCGCGGATCAGGGACAGGCGCACAAGCTCCGTGGGCTTGTCCGCCGCCACGCCCTGCAACGCCAGCATGGCGATCCATTTCTTCAGGTTTTCCTCGCCTAAGTAGGCGACCGCCATGGGGATGGAGGACATTTTGGAGCGAAGCCCCATCGCAGCGGAGTTCAAAAGCTTGAGAAGCTTATAGGATAAAGCTACGTCGGTGGATATAATGGCGCTGATCTCCTGGAAGTCCACATAATCGTCCGTGCTGGTAAGCTGGAGCAGGCGGTAATAGTTGGTTTTGAGCGGATCGATATCCTTTGTCGTCTTGGTGACGACGGGCTGTTCGAAGAAATAGCCTTGGAACAGCTTAAAGCCGCGCCGCTGCGCCGACTCGTATTCTTCCTTGGTGGATACGCCGGTGGCGATGAAGGTTTTCTTGGAATTCTGCATGATGAGGCTTTTTTGCAGCGTCCCGTTCATGCCGTTGATCTCTATCTTGCAATAATCCACGACATCCAAAAGCACACGGTTGATGTTGCCGTCGTTCACGCCGGTAAGCGCGAGCAGATAGCCGCTGGCGTGCAGCTGACGGTACAGCAGCATTTCGCTTTCGGAGCAGCTGGCCGAAGCGTGGATTTGGATCACAAATTTGTCCTTAGGCAGGTTCTTTTGCACAACGCCGGAAAAGAGCTGCTTGGTAAACGAAATAAAATATTTTGCCTTATTTTCGATTTCGGTTAAGCCGAGAGCGTCGAGTGTCCGGTTGAATTCCGAAAGGTTCACAACACCGTCGCGCTCCTTTACGCCGCTCGTGCCGTCCAGCAGTTCGTAACCAAAGGTGCGGCCGCTTTTGATGAGAATAGGCTCGATGTTGATATAGATGTTTTTGAACTTCTGCGCCCTGTCGAATTTGTCCTCAAAGAAGGTCACGCGGTTGCGCCCCGCAGCCTTCGCTTGGTATAGGGCGATGTCCGCTTTGCGCAAAAGCTCGGAGGAAGTGCCGCCGTGCTGCGGGAAGAAGGCGACGCCCATGCTCAGAGAGCATTTATCCTCAATATTGGGCATCGTATAGGAAACCAATGCCTTTTTCAGCAATTCCCCATAGTAAGCGACGCGCGCTTCCATCGAGTCGAACTGGTTGGGCTGATCCAAAAGCAGCAACACAAATTCGTCGCCGCCCAGCCGATACAAATGCCCCTTGAATGCCTCCACACGCTGCAGGTGCTCCGTCAAACGTTTGAGCATAACGTCGCCCGCGTTGTGACCGTAGGTGTCGTTGATGACCTTGAAATAATCGAGATCCATGATCGACATAAGGCCGGATGTGCGCCCGGACTCGATGTCCTGCGCGATCGATTCAAAGTCCTCTTTGAGCTTCTGCCTGTTGGGCGCGCCGGTCAGTTGGTCAAGATAAGCAAGGCTGTAGAGCCTTTCCTTATCCGTATGCTCCTGCTGGATATCCCGGGCGATGAAAACGCGCGCGGGTTTGTTATCCGCCCAAAGGATGGAATTTGTCATCACGGTATACAGATGATCGTTGATATCCTTGATCTCAAAGTTGGAAGATCTTCCCAACGTATCGTCAAGCTTTGCGCAGATGTTACATAGCCCCGGGAAGACATGCGCGTAGCCGTCCTTGCAGGTGGTTGCCTCTGCCCAAATGGCGCGCATATGCGTGCGCGCGCATTCGTTTGCGTAGAGAAGCTCGCAGTTCCCTGTACGCACGACGATTACGTCCGCGTTATAGGCGCAGAAGATACTAGAAAGAAGCTGTTCCGCTTGCGACCGCTTTTTCCCGAAAATCATGGCAGTTCTCCGAATCTGTAAAAATGTATGTCCGTTTCCGCTTTTAAGCTTAAAAACTTTTCTTCATTATAAACGCGTCCGCCGCATTTGGGAATCTTTTGCGGCGGAAAGTTACAAAATATCTATAATTTGGGTATATTTAACGAGTAACGGCGAGAAAACGCATGAAAAAACGGCTCCGATTCGCGGAGCCGTATAACGTATGGTCTGTTATGAAAGGGGGGACTTTCATCACCATTTGTTTCACTTGCAAGCTTAGTATACCACGCGCGGGACGGGCATACATCACAAAAGTATTGCAAAGGGCTTAAATCTTTCATAAATAAGCATTGCAAACCATGAGAAAAACATGGCGAATCTCTTTCGATACGCGCTCTGCGTTGCAAAAGAGCGCCCGGTATGCTAACGTAAGCATACGGGAAAACGACCAAGCGGAGGAATTTGAATATGATCGATTTAACGGAGAAAACGTTAACGTCGCAGGAAATCTATGACGGGCGCGTCGTACATCTGTTTCGGGACACGGTAAGGCTGCCGGACGGCAAGGAAAGCGTGCGCGAGGTGATACGGCATCCGGGCGCTGTTTGCGTCGTCCCCGTTACGGATGAGGGCGAGGTCGTGATGGTGCGGCAATTCCGTTATCCCTTTGCATCGGCGCTGTTGGAGATTCCGGCAGGGAAGATGGAGGCGGGCGAGAATCCGCTGGATTGCGCCATGCGGGAGCTGTCGGAGGAAACGGGCGCATGTGCGCGGGAATGGACGGCGCTTGGCGTGGTGTATCCGAGCGTTGCGTATTTGGACGAGAAGATTTATGTTTATCTTGCACACGGGCTGACGTTTGGCCAAACGCATACGGACGCGGATGAGTTTTTGCAGGTGGAGAAATATCATCTTCACAGCGTATTGGACATGGTGATGGAAGGAAGCGTTCCCGACGGAAAAACGCAGATCGCCATACTTAAGGCATGCCGGCTGCTGGGACTGTAGCATAGGATCATAAAAGACGCGGCATAAAAGGCGTTATGCAGGGATGCACGCTGACGCATAAAAAGCTATGCCGGAATCTGCCTGCTATGCTATAATGTCGAGCAGCGAAGCTTTAAGGAGGTAAAGGTATTGGATTTTAGCGGATGGGCGCTGTATTGTGATTTGGACGGCAGCCTGTTGAATTCTTTCGGTGAGGTCACATTAAAAAGCCAAAAGGCTATCAATGCGTTTGTTCGGGACGGCGGGCTTTTCGGCCTTTGCACGGGACGCGCGACGCAGAACGCTTTTTCGCGTTTGCCGGACGTGGCGGTTAACGCGCCTTCCGTGGTCTTTAACGGCGCCGCCGTATATGATGATACGCGCAAAGCGTATACGCAGATCCATTTGATCGACAAATCCGCCGCCATGCAGGCGGTCAAATGGTGCGTGACACGTTTTCCGCACATCGACGCGCAGATCTATACGCCGGATGAGATCATCTATGCGTCGGACCCGACGAATGCCGATCCCGCCTTTTTAGATATCCACAGGCCTTGCCGATTCCTGCGCCCGGACGAGACAGCGGCGTTTGACTGGCTGAAATGCTTGTTCTTTGGCAGCGGAGAATCGCTTTTACAGCTTGAGGCGTACGTTGTGCAAAACGGACTTGCCGCGCGCATGGCTCTTGTGCATTCGGCTACCGACATCACGGAGGGCGCGAAATATCTTGAGCTTGTGCCGCTGCATATCAGCAAGGGCAGCGCCATCGCGTCCCTGCGTACGCTTGATGCGCTCAAAGGACGCAAGATCGCCGGCTTTGGCGATTATTACAACGACATTGACTTCCTGCAGGCTTCGGATTATGCGTTTGCGCCGCAGACGGCGCTGCCGGAGGTCAAGGCCGTCGCGTACAAGGTGGTATCGGGTAACAATGACAATCCGGTATGCGATATTATAGAAGAAATACAGCGCCTGTCATAAGCTGGCGCGTCATGAGAAACGGAACGGGGGGCTTGCAATATGGGTGTTATCGTAAAGGGAAAGCCGGTAGCGGACGCGCTGCTTGCTAAGGTACAAGCGGACGCGGAGGCGCTTAGGCAAAACGGCGCGCCCTTATGCTTGGCCGTGATTTTGGTGGGCGACGATCCGGCGTCAAAAATATACGTAGGAAAGAAACACGAGACCTGCGAGAGGGTCGGTATCCAATCGCGCATGTACCATTTGGCGGAATCGGTTTCGCAGCAGGAGCTTTTGGAGCTGATTGAAAAGCTGAACAAGGACGCGCAGGTAACGGGCATCCTTGTGCAGTTGCCGCTGCCTGCGCACATCCATGCAAGGCAGGTGCTCCGCTCTATCGACACGCATAAGGATGTGGACGCTTTCTCCATGCTGCTGGATATGAGCGGGGACGACTTGGTACCCTGCACAGCCGGCGGCATTCTCGAGCTTATCCATTCCACAGGCGTAGAAATAGCGGGAAAGAATTGCGTCGTGGTGGGGCGAAGCAACATCGTGGGGAAACCCATGGCGATGCTGCTGCTGCATGAAAACGGCACCGTGACCATTTGCCACAGCGGCACGGTTGATCTTGGCGATCAAACGCGGCAGGCGGACATCCTGATCGTTGCGGTAGGAAAGAAGAAGCTCATTACCGCGGATATGGTCAAGGACGGCGCGTTTGTGGTGGATATCGGCATGAACCGGGACGCGTCGGGCAAGCTTTGCGGCGACGTGGATTTTGAAGCCATAAAGGAAAAGGCCTCCTATATTACGCCCGTACCGGGCGGCGTGGGGCCTATGACCATAGCGATGCTGATGTATAACACCGTGGAAGCCGCCAAAAGGCAGTTCGCGGTGCGGCGAGATATATAGGATTGCGCTTTTATACCGTTAAAGATCAGTAGACGCTGTTTCTGCGTTCGAGCGTGAGCAGCGCTTCTTTCATGTCTAAACCGCCGCCGTATCCCACAAGCTCGCCATGCGCGCCGATCACGCGGTGGCAGGGAATCACGATCATGATGGGATTCCTGTTGTTCGCCATCCCTACGGCGCGGTAAGCGCGCGGTTCGCCGATGGTTGCGGCAATATCACGGTAGGCGCGCGTTTCGCCGTAAGGGATCGCGTACAGCGCTTCCCATACCTTTCGCTGAAACGTGGTGCCGACCGGCGCCAGCGGAAGATGGAATACCTTGCGCTTCCCCATAAAGTATTCCTGTAGCTGCGTGAAAGCGGAATCCGAGAGAAAGCCTGGGATGCCGTCCTCTTCGCCTTCAAGGGAACGGCGTATGCCGGTGATCGCTTCATGGTTATAGGAAATGGTTATCCTGCCGAATTCGGTAGTATATGCTGCTTGGGGCATGAACGAAAAACTCCTTTGACTTTTGCTGACGATATCGTTCTATGTTGGAATTTTAACACAACGACATATAGAAGTATAGCGGCAAAACGCTATAGAACCGTTAAAATATCGGGAAGCATGCGATATTGCGCGTCAATTGTCAGAAAAAATGGAAAATACTATATTATGAACAATCCGCTTTTATATTGCGCCTGTGCGCGCGTGTGTGCTATGCTATCCGCAATCGGGATTTTACCCGTTGCGAGGCTGAAAGCATGAAACAAACCAACTATGATTTGTTCTTTTCCTATATCGATGATCTGCTTGCCGATGATACAGTACAGGCTATGCGCGATGTGCGCCAGCATGCCGGCTCCGTGACACGGTTGAGCCACAGCCTTTTTGTCGCCTATCTTAGCTACCGTATTTGCCGTTTTTTCGATTGGCGGAGTGTGGAAGCGGCGCGCGGCGCGCTATTGCATGATCTGTTTGATTACGACCAGCATGATCCCGAAAACCATAAAGGGCATTTGCGCAGGCATCCGTTCGTGGCGCTTGATAACGCGAGTCTGCTGTTTCCCCTTTCCCCGGTAGAGCGCGACGCCATCGCCCATCATATGTGGCCGCTCAACATCGCGGATCTGCCAAAGAGCAAGGAGGCGGCCGTCGTGTGCCTTTCGGATAAGCTGTGCTCCATAGCGGAGGTATCGCGGCTGTATTTGCTTTTGCACATGAACCGAAAGCTTTCGCCCGGGTTTTGAGCGCAGCTATGTGCGGGGATATCCCCGCGCTTTTTATATATTTTGAAAAAGGTATTGACTCTAACGTTACGTCATAGTTTACACTCCATATCGAGGTGAGAGAAATGCGATTGTCAGTAAGCGAACTTTCCGATCAAAGCGGTGTAAGCGTGCGCACCTTGCACTACTATGATGAGATCGGGCTGCTGAAGCCGTCGGAGGTGACGGAGGCAGGCTACAGGTATTATGACGACGAAGCCGTAAAGCTGTTGCAGCAGATCCTGTTTTTCCGGGAGTTGGATTTTTCGCTTAAGGATATCCATGGTATTTTGAACGCCCCGCATTATGATAAGGATGAAGCGCTGCGCCGACAGCGGGAGCTGCTTACCCTGAAACGGGATAGGCTGGAGGGGCTGATCGGCTTGCTCGACGCGAATCTGAAAGGAGAATGCAACATGGAATTTAAGAACTTTGACACCAAGGAGATCGACGCGCTGCGCGATCAATACGCCGCGGAAGCAAAAGCGAAATACGGTGATACGGAGGCATGGAGCCAATCCCAACAGCGCGCGAAGAAGTTCACAAAGGCGGATTGGGACAGGATCAACGCCGAGGCGGACGGCATTATGGCGGGCTTTGGAAAGCTTGTCGGAAAGAAGGCGGAGGATCCGGACGTCCAAACGCAGGTCAAGGCATGGAAGGATCATCTTCAGCGTTACTACTATGATTGCACCGACGAGATATTTGCAGGCCTTGCCGCCATGTATGTGCAGGACGAACGCTTTATGAAGAACATCGATAAGCACGGCGCGGGAACCGCGCAGCTCATGCACGAGGGTATGCTGTTCTATGTGAGCCATCGCTAAACGTTAAAACAAAAAGGAGCCGTTATTCAAGCGGCTCCTTTTTGTTATGCTTGAAAGGCTTCCCATATCTGGCGCGCTGTTACCTCCGGCGCGTCAGTGTTGGAAAGCACCAGATCGGCGCACGCTTCATAGAGCGGCAAACGCCGGCGATACATGGCGTCAAGCGCCGCGAAACCTTGCGAGAGCGGCCGGCCGTCCGTAGGGAGCGCGGAAAGCGGGCGCTGTAAAAAAACGACGAACGCGTTTTCACGCATCGCTTCCCGGTTGTCAGCGTCCAAAACGGCGCCGCCGCCGGTAGCGATCACGCAACCGCTTCGCTTGCAAAGCGCGCGTACCTTATCGCGCTCCAAGCTGCGGAAGAGAGCCTCGCCCTCGTTTTGAAAAACATCGGGGATGGAGCGCCCGAGATCGTTTTCGATCTCCTTATCCGTATCGAAGAAGGGACGTGCGCGCATGGCGGCAAGCAGGCTGCCGATCGTTGTTTTGCCGCAGCCGGGCATGCCGATGAGCACGATGTTGCGCGTTTGGCAGGATAAAGCATGGATGATTTGCTCCGTTTTTTCCGCCGATACCGGCGCGCCTGTAAACAAAGCCGACGCGGCCGCCGCCTGCGACACGAGCATAGGAAGCCCGCCGCTTGCCTTGAGGGAGCGCGAAAGCGCCTGCTGCACAAGGTCGGT
>JAQVRG010000057.1 GCA_028701165.1 Eubacteriales bacterium
ATATCGACAGCGGCGCGCCGGCGGAATACCCGCCGGCTTTCGCATACGCTGGCGTTTACGCTGCCATACTAAAGGCATATTCGTTAGATACGCATCTATCGATAAATATATAATGGAAATTTGTCGTAACCCCTTTACAGGAAAAAGAAGGAATGTTAAAGTCATAACAAAGGGTGATCCTGCAAAAATGCCGGGATTATCAAATATAGAATTTAAGGAGCAGGAAGATGAAGAACTACTTTGATTTGACCGGTCAGGTGGCTGTCGTTACAGGTTGCTCAACGGGCTTGGGCGTGCAGATGGCAAACGCGCTTGCCAATCAGGGCTGCAACATCGTGGCGCTTGCGCGCCGGCAGGATAAGATCGACGCCGTGGCGGCGGAGATCAAGGCGACCTACGGGGTAGAGACAATGGCCGTCCGCTGCGATGTTACGGATACGCAGATGGTCGTTGACGCTGTCAAGGCGATCCTCGACCGCTTCGGCCGCATCGATATCCTCATCAATAACGCCGGTACCGGCGCTGTTGCGCCCGCCGAGGAAATCACGGATGAGCAGTTCTCCAACGAATTGAACATCGACCTGTTTGGCTCCTTCAAGATGGCGCGCGAGATCGCCAAGGCCGCTATGATTCCCGCAAAATACGGCCGTATCATCAACATCGCTTCCATGTACGGCCTTGTGGGCAACAAGGTAGCGCCCTGCTCTCCCTATCACGCGGCAAAGGGCGGCGTCGTCAACCTCACGCGCGGCTTGGCAGGCGAGTGGAGCAAGTACGGCATCACGGTCAACAGCATCTGCCCGGGTTATTTCTGGACGCCGCTGACCGCTTCCACGCTCGATACGGACTGGTTCAAGGAGTATGCAAAGACCGTCATCCCCATGGAGCGCTACGGCAACGAGGGCGAGCTGGATTCCGCCGCTGTGTTCCTCGCGTCTCCCGCTTCCAGCTATGTAAGCGGCGTTATGCTGCCCGTGGACGGCGGCTATACCTGCGTTTAAGCGCGGCAAAAAAGAGAATACAAACAAGAAGCGCCCGCCATCCGGCGGGCGCTTTACTATACAGAGAAGTGGTTTGCGATCATTTCAACAGCTTGCCCATGGCGGAGAGCAGGTCGTCGCGGTCGATGGGCTTGGGGATATAGCTGTTGACGCCCGCAAGATACGCCTGCTTGATGTCGTCGGCAAAGCCGTTGGCGGAAACGCCGATGATGGGTATGCTGGTAGCGTCGCCTTTGTTGGAACTGCGGATGACGAGCGTGGCGCGGATGCCGTCAAGCTTTGGCATGCGCATGTCCATGAGGATGCAGTCATAGGTATTTTCAGGCGCTTTCAAAAAGAGGTTCACTACATCTTCGCCGTTCACAGCTTCGTCATAGGTGACGCCTTCGTTTGCGAGCATGGAGCCTAGGATCGTGCGGTTAAGGGCGTTGTCCTCCGCCATAAGCACATGGCGTCCGGCTAAGCTGACGGGGTGCGCCGCGTCGGCTTGGGCGAGCCTTGCCGCGTGCGCCGCCGCGTCAAACCGATCCAGCTTCAGCCGTACCGTGAAGGTGCTGCCCTTGCCGGGCTCGCTTTTTACCGCGACCTCGCCGTCCATGGATTGTATCAGATTATAGGCGATAGAAAGGCCGAGTCCCATGTTGGCGGGCTCCTCCGCATCCTCCGCTTTTTCATCGGAGAAGGGCTTGAAAAGATCGGGCAGGAACGCCTTGTCGATACCGATGCCGTTATCCGCGATCACGAAGCGGAGCGACGCCGCGTGTTCATTGGAATCCTCGGCTTCAAAGGTCTTAAGCGTCACGGCGCCGCCGCGCGGCGTATGTTTGATGGAATTGTTCAGCAGATTGATAAGAACCTGCTGTATCGCAGTCTTGTTGCCGACGTAGACGGGCGCGAAATCGTCAGGCAGCGAGGTTTCAAACGTAAGGCCGGCGTCCTCGGCGCGGTATTTGATGATGGACTCGACATTGTCGATCAGCGAACGGAGAGGGAAGGGCTCTCTGACCGAATCCCCGGCGCGGCGTTCGCTGTTGGCCGCCTCCGAAATATCCGTCACGATGGAGGCCATATAATCGGCGGTCTCGGACATCTTGTCAAGATCCAGCGCCAGTTCTTCCTTGTTGTCAAGCTTTTGCTTGGCCTGTTTGGTGAGGCCGACCAGCGCGCCCATGGGCGTACGGATCTCGTGCGCGATGCGGGAGAGGAAATCGCTCTTGGCGGCGCTGATCTGCTGGGCGATGGTGAGCTTTTCCTCTGTGGTTTGCAGCTGCACAAGCCCCTGCTTCTGCGTGGTAACGTCCACCAGCGTGATCACGCAGCCGAGGATTTTGTTTTCGGTCGTTCGGTAGGGCGCTACGCGCATGAAGAATACCTTGCCCTTGCCCGTGGAGACCTCCCGCTCGTCCGGTACCAGCGTTTTGAGTACGTTGTCGCAGATCTCCGAGATGTCCACTGTGGGGAAATGGTAGGATATGAATTTCAGCGATCTGCCGATATCGTGATCCATGACGCTGAATTCCTTGGTTACATAATCCGTATAGCGGCGGATGTTCAGCTTGTTGTCCACGAAGATGATGCCGATGAGGGTGGAGGAGAGGAAGTTGGCGATATCGTCGTTGAGATCCGCGAGCTCCGTAAGCTTCATCTGGTATTCGGAGTTGACGGTGTAAAGCTCCTCGTTGACGGATTGCAGTTCCTCGTTGGAACTTTGCAGCTCCTCGTTCGCGGTCAAAAGCTCCTCGTTGGCGGCCTGTAACTCCTCGTTGACGCATTCCTGCTCGGCGATGCTGTGATCGAGCTTGCTCTGCACGTCGCCCAAGTTTTGCTCAAGATCCGTAATGCGCTGTGATGCGACGCGGTCGATATCGTAGGGGATGGCGTTTTGCGCTTCCCCGCGCTGGGAAAGCTCCGAGAACACAAGCGCGTAAAAGCCCTCGCCCTCGGCGGCCTTATCGCTGACGGGCATGGCCGTGAGGTTGATCGCAGCCTGCTCGCGCTCGCCGTTAAAGCGGATATCCTTGTATTGCACCTTGGCCTTTTTCTCGCGCGCTTCCTTCAAAAGTGTGGAAACGGGTATTTTGAGTCCCTCGGTGAGGATATCGTAAAGACCGTTGCTGAACCGCCCCACTGCAAGATGCACATAATTGCTGTTTTCGCCGTAGCTGTGCACCAGCTCGTTCTTTGCATTAACGACCAAGCACGCGGGCATGAACTGCTCTAAAAGCTCCGTATCGATAGCGCCAAGCTCCGCCGCGCCCAGCTCGCCCGGTACTGTCCGGCGAACGTAGGGCGTGTCGGCTTCGGCAGGGAACTCATCATCCAAATATGTGGTTTGCAGATACGGGATCGTCTTCGCGCCGGGTATCTTTACCCTGCTGCGGTGGGAAAAGATTTTGGCAGCGGCGTCTACCACGGGAAACGCCTCCGTGAACATGCCGATGGCTTCGGATTTGCCCAGGAAGAGATACCCGCCGTCCTTGAGGGAGGCGTGGAAGATGGCAAACAGGTCGTTTTGCAGCACGGGCTGAAAATAGATGAGCATGTTGCGGCAGGAAATCAGGTCGAGCCGTCCGAACGGCGGATCTTGGAATACGTTGTGCGGGGAGAACACGATCATCTTGCGGATATCCCGGCTTACCACATAGGTGTTGTTGCGGCGCGTGAAATAGCGGCTTAGGCGCGCGGGCGAAACGGTGTCGATGATATTGTCGCTGTACACGCCCTTGCCCGCGATCGAGATGGATTCCATATCAAGGTCGGTTGCAAATATCTTTACGGTGCGCTTCAGCTTGAGCACCTCCATCTCCTCGCAAAAGAGGATGGCGATGGAGTACGCCTCCTCGCCCGTGGAGCAGCCTGTGACCCAGACGCGGACAGGCTCCTCCTGCGTGCTGTGGAGGAGTATGTTCTGTATGGCCTTTTCCTTCAGGCATTGGAAGTAATCCGGGTCGCGGAAAAAGCTTGTTACGCCGATGAGCACCTCTTTGGAAAGGGTTTTGACTTCCTCGGGCGATGCGTACAAGTAATCCACATACGCCTTCAGGTCTTCCTTATGCGTGAGCATCATGCGCCGCTCAATGCGCCGCATGATGGTGGTTTGCTTATAATGCGTGAAATTGATGTTGCTGAGCTTTTTGAGGATGATATAGACCTTCTTCATCAGCTCGTCGTCGATTTCCTTTTCGCTTTTCAGCGACGCTGTATGATTGTTGGCGGCGACGGATATATGCTGCAGCTCCAACGCGATCTCCTCGGGCGGGATCTGCGCGTCTACAAGGCCGGTGCGGATGGCGCTGCGCGGCATGCCGTCGAACTTGGAGGATTCCAGATCCTGTACGATGATCATGCCGTCGTTTTCCTTGATGCTTTTAATGCCGTTGGTGCCGTCCGAACCGGTGCCCGAAAGCACGACGGCGATGGCGCGGGGACCCGCTTCCTCGGCGAGCGAACGGAAGAACATGTCGATGGGAAGGTTCAGTTCCTTCTCCCGCTGCGCGATCAAATGCAGTTTACCGTTGGCGATGCGCATGTTCTTGCCGGGCTGGATCACATAGACGCAATCCGGCTGAACCTCCATCCCGTCCTCCACTTGAATGACGGGCATGGCGGTGTATTTGGAGAGGATTTCGCCAAGAAGGCTTTTATAATCGGGGGATAGGTGCTGTATGATGACATAGGGAAAGCCGGTGTCGGCAGGCAGGGCGGTAAGCAGCTTTTGGAGCGCCTCCAGCCCGCCCGCGGATGCGCCGATGCCGACGATATAGTGATAATTGCAATTCTCGGCGCGTTCCTGCGCCTTGACGTCCGGTTCGTTGGTTTGCTTGTTTGCCATAGCGCTTTTATCTCCCTGCTGATTCATTTTCGCGGATGCCTTGCCGAATGGCGCTGCAAACCTCGTTATAAATGCTTTGCAGCCGCTGGTTCGATTGGCCGATCTCCTTCATTTTGCCGTTGCGGATGAGCACGACAAGCTCGCCCGTCGCGTGAAAAAGCGGGACAAAGCCCATGTTTCCGGCTAAGCCCTTTAAGGCGTGCGCGGCGGTAAAGGCGTCGTCCCAAGCTTGCGTTTGGATGGCTTCATTGAGTTCTTGAATGGTGGTGTCCTGCAAAAAGGCGTTTAGGCAGTGCTTGTATAGCGTTACATTGCCCGAAAGGCGGGGGATTGCGCCATCGATATCCGTTTCGCAATAGGACAGACGGCGAAGCAGCTCACTGTTCATAAACGATGAATCTCCTGTTTCAGCGTGAAGAATTGCTTGTGCGCGGTCAGATCACGAAAAGTGCGGTTTGCGCGTATGGCGACAGTATACGCTGCAATAGGTTCAATCACTACAAAAAGCATACCATTTTTCAGCGCGGCGGTCAATATTTCCGCGACGTTTCATAGCTTTTCAAGCTTTGCGCGGAAGGAGATGGCGCGGGGTGTGGAGACGCCGTCAAACTGCACGATGTGCGCTGATTTCTGCGCGTCCGTGTCCAGTACCGTGCCGTCGCCGAAAACGCTGTGCCTTACCCTGTCGCCCGCTTCAAAAACGGGTTTTTCCGCGCCGACAGAAAGAAAGCGCGCGCTGCTTTCGATATACTGCCGCGCGTCCGCGATCAGGCGTTCCTGCGGCGGCTGGGTAAAGGTCAAAAGCGGCGGGTCGATATCCAAGAGAAAGCGGGAGGGGTAACGCGGTGAGCCGTCGAAATTGCGCCCCTCCGCTTCGGAAAGGCACAGGCTTTTTTGCGCGCGCGTCACGGCGACGAACGCAAGCCGCCGTTCCTCCTCCATGCCCTGCAGCGTGCTCGTTTTGCGGGAGGGGAACACGCCCTCGTTCATGCCGCACAGGAACACATGCGGAAATTCCAAGCCCTTGGCCGTATGGACGGTCATAAGCTTGATCTTGTCGCGGCTGTCGGATGTGTCGGCGTTGGTAAAGAGGGCGACGTGCGCCAAATAGTGCTCCAGCGTGCTCTCCTCGCCGCAGGAGGTCTCATATTCGTATACGGACTGCTTAAGCTCGGCAAGGTTGTCAAGGCGTTCCTGCGCCCCCTCTGTGCGGAGCATCGTTTCATAGCCGCTGGCGTTAAGAAGCGCTGAAAGCAGCTCGGATATGGGGCGGTCGGCAAAGCCTTCGGAAAAGGTCTCCACGAGGCGCACGAACTGCGCGGCCTTGGTGCCCTTAAAGATATCCTCCTCCAGCGAGCGCTGGAGCGATGCAAAGAGCGAGCATTGATGCGCTTCGGCATACGATTGCAGAAAGCTTATGCGCCGTTTGCCGAGATTCCGCTTGGGCACGTTGGCGACGCGCAGGAAGGAGAGATCATCCCGGTAGGCGATCATACGCAGATAACAAAGCGCGTCCTTGATCTCCATCCGGTCGAAGAACTGCACGCCGCTGTAGATCGTATAGGGGAGCTTATCGCGCAAAAACGCTTCCTCCACCGTGCGCGTGACGTAGTGCGCGCGGTACAGCACGGCGATATCCCGGTAAGCGACGCCCGCTTCATGCAGCGCCGCGATCTGCTCGGCGATCCACGAAGCCTCCGCTTCAGCGGTCTTTGCGTGATGGCAGAGCACCGAAGCGCCGCCGGGCAGCGTGGGGATCAGCGCTTTTTTGATGCGGTACCGGTTTTTATCGATCAGCGAATTCGCGGCGGCGAGAATTTGCGGCGTGGAACGGTAATTCTGCATCATCATAATGGTTTTGACGTTGGGGAACGCCTTGTCGAAATCCAGCAGATATTTGACGTTCGCGCCGCGCCATGTGTAGATGGTCTGATCCGGATCGCCCACGATAAAGAGGTTCTTGTGATGCGCGCAAAGCACGCTCATCAATTCGTATTGCAGCGAATCGATATCCTGAAACTCGTCGATCATGATGTATTCGAGCCGCGACTGCCATTTGCGGCGTATGTCCTCGTTTTGCGCGAAGATGTAGAGCGTAAACTTGATCAGGTCGTTATAATCAAGGCCGAAGCATTTCTTCTGCTGGTATAGGTATCCATAGAAAATGACGTCGCGCGTACCCGACGCGTCAAGGTATTTCTGCCGCAGCGCGTCAAGCGACATGCCGATCAGATCCAGATAGTAATCCGGCCGCTTGTCAAGCTTTTGTATCTCGATCATGTCCCGGGCGTTAGAAAAGGTCATATCCCGAAGCGTAAGCCCGCGCTCCTCATAGATGACGCTGAGCATGGCGTTGATGTCGGCGTTGTCGAGCACCAAAAAGCTCTTTGGGTATTGCACGGCGTAGCTGTCCTCCTGCAATACGGATACGCAGAAGCCGTGGAAGGTGTTGATGTAGCCCGTGTCGTTGTCGCCGGTGAGGTTGTGGATGCGCTGCCGCATTTCGTTTGCGGATTTGTTGGTGAAGGTCACGCAGAGGATGTTGCCCGGCAGTATGCCGATCTCGTTGACCAGATACGCGAACCTGCGCGAAAGCGCACGCGTTTTGCCCGAACCCGCGCCCGCGATCACGCGGACGAAGCCCTCCGTTGCGGTAACGGCTTGCCTTTGCGCCTCGTTAAGAGCGTGGAGCAGGTCCTCCATATGCGTGTATCCCCTTTCGCGCATTTTTCATTATTATAGCATAGAAACGGCTGCGGTACAGCGGGTTGACTTTTTCGTTTCCTATGATAGGATAAAAGAACACAGAGCTGGTTGAAAGCATTTCAAAAGCATATCGGAGGCGTTATGGAAAAACAAGCAAAGAAGTATGTGATACTATTGGCGGTTCTCATAGCGGCGTGCATGCTCTGCATGGCGCTTGCGGACGCGATCCAGCGCGATTTCGGCAGGGTGGCCGTATCCATGGGCGAGATCGAGACGCCGACGGGGACGCTCGCCTATAAGCTGTACAAGCCCAATACCGCGACGGCGGAAACGCCCGCGCCCGCCGTGCTGTTGCTGCACGGCTACCAGAACGACCACGAGACGTGCGGCGCGTACGCCGTGGAGCTTGCGCGGCGGGGCGCTGTGGTGCTCGCGCTGGACGAATACGGGCACGGCGCGACCGACATAGGGATGATCGAGCGCGGGTATGTCAATCACAAGGTCACCGTCAATTACGGGCTGGACAGCGAGGCGGACGGCACCTATGTTTCCATCAGCGGACCGAATCGCTTGAAGCTGATGATGAACTTCTCCAATCTTACCTTCTTTAATCCGCGCTACAGCGAGGATGACGACGGCAATTCCATCAAGGACAGCTCTATGGGCGGCGTCGCGACCTACGGCATACTTGCCGAAATGGACTTTGTGGATGCGACGCGCATGGCCGTAAGCGGCCACGCCATGGGTACATGGTCGTCCTGGACGGTAGCGGCGGGACTCTCGGGCGCGG
>JAQVRG010000058.1 GCA_028701165.1 Eubacteriales bacterium
AAAGGCTTTCCAGCTTCTTGATGAGGGTATACGTCTTTTTTGTCGTGAGGAACTGGTTCGCCTGAACGCTGTCCACCAACAGCTTCAATTCCGGCAGCTCAAAATCGCGGGAGGCGACATAATACCTTGTGGTTTTGGACTTAATGGACTGTACGTCGATGCCGAAGGTGCGAAGCGCCTCCATATCGTCATACAGGCTTTTGCGCTCGGCTTGCACATCATACTGGAGTAACTCGTTTTTGATCTCCTCCAGCGACATGGCGTGTTCCTCGTCCGTCTTTGCGGTGAGGATGCGGGCAAGGTAAAGAAGCTTCAATTTTTGATTTGGTGATTTAGACATTGGAAAGCCTCCTATTCACTTATTCGATTGCCTTTCTGTTGTCTATACTCTACACCATTATACGACATGTATTGTTTCAATTAAAGTACAGTGATCGTAAAAGCGGAACAGTCGATCACTGTTCCGCTAAACTTGCTCTGATATCTGAATTGGCGAAAGAGATTAACTCCGGGTAACTGCCCGCTGGCGAGAGCCAATTCGCAATCGCATCCCGTGGAAGGATCACCGGCATGCGGCCATGGATCTCTGCAATATGCGGCGCCGCGTCCTTTGTGAGGATTGTGTAGTAGGGAACACGCGATGCTTCATCGACCATGTATAGACCTGCCATATAGATGAGCCTTGAATCGGGCTTGGAAAAGGCATATTTTTGTTTCTGATTGGTCTCCCTGTCCTTACGACTCCATTCGTAGTAGCCCGAAGCGGGGATGATGCAGCGCCGTTTCATCGCGCTTTCTGAAAACGCCGCCTTCTGCTGCGCCGTTTCGCTTCGGGCGTTGATCATCAAAAGCTTGCCGTCTGGCCTTGGAAAGCCCCATTTCATGGGGAACAGGCGCTGCTGCATGTTGCGGTTGTTGGCAAGCACAAGAGCCGTGTCCGCAGGTCGTATCTCCCCATAACGCTTTGCTTCCAAAGAGGATGCCGCCACAGGAATGGCGAGCAGCTCCTCGATGTCATCCTCCGGATCAATATAATACCGCCCGCACATTGCGCCCTCCTTTGTGCACCGCCTATGCTTCGATCTCCCAGGTAAACGTAACCGTATCTTCCATGCTGACGTCTTCCGGCTCTATCTCCATAGCGTCCGGAGCAGCCGCGCACGGCACTGCCAGCTTCTCATAGTTTGTGGGGGAATACACCTCGATCTCGCCCCATGAATAGTTGATGTGATATAACTGCCCAAGCTTAACGCCGGAGGCTTCCGCCAGCAGTTCGGCTTTGGCTCTCGCGTCCTTGGCGGCAGCGCGCAGCACCTCGTTTTTCATACCCTCCGCATCCTTCACGGTAAAGCGGATGTTGAGCTCCGGATCAGCGGTGCATTGCGCGATCACATTGAGCGCCTCTCCCAGCCGCACCATGTCGAAAGCCAGTTCGATTTTTAGGTTTTGATTGCAACAGTAGCCCTGAAATACCTGCTTCCAATTGTTGTTCTTATCCCGGATACTCTCGTACTGGCTGTTGATAGCAAAGTTCGTCGTCTTCACATCTTTGCGTGGAATGCCGATTTGTTCCATCGACGTATACAGGATATCCAGCTTGCTTGCGGAATCGGACATCATCTTTTCATAATTCTTATCCAGTGTTTTCAGCGTGAGCAAAAGATGGATTCGGTCAGGCTTTGCGTTTGCCGAGCCCCTTCCTTTGATCGTAATAAATCGTTCTGCCATACTCGTATCCTCCCATTCTTATGATCTGCGTTCCAAGAACCATTTGCCTATTACATTTCCGTTGGTATTCGTACTGCGCTCAAAGAACAGATACCGCTGCAAACCGTTCACATAGATGGTGTAGCGATCGCCCTGTCCGCCAGCTTTAGCGGCGTAAGCCGGCCGCACGGCGCCGACCCGGTCGATGTCGAAGCTGCGCCCGTCCTCCCAGGTGATGCGCCGGGGCATCATTTGACCGTTTTCGTCTATGTCGGTCTGCACCTTAACATATACCTTTACGCTCTTTCCGCTCGGTTCCATACCCATCACCTTCTGCTATCTGAAGTCATTGCCTGCGAAAACAGGTCTTCATGTTCAACCTATATTCATTTTCTGAGTGGCTTCAACCGGGACGAGGGTTCGCATTTTGTCCGGGATGCGTTCAAGCATGCCGCAGTTAATTAATGCAATCACATGCCTTTGTACGGAGGCTGGAGATTTCAGCTTGACGCCGTCCCCGATCTCTCGCAGCGTGGGCGAATAGTGATATTCCCTCCTGTATGCGACAATAAAGTCCAAGACCTCCTGATCTCTCTGAGTCATCCGTGCTTCACCTCCCGTACTTGTTATTTTAACCTTCATGCTGTCCGATAATCCGGTCTGTGCATGATGAGAACCGCTTAATTCAAAACCTTCCCAAATACTCTAAATTCGTCATAAGGGCCGACATCCTTAGGCTTGTACTCGCTGTTGAGTGATACAAGCTGGATTTTCTTCGGGGTCCGCCGCAGCATTTTCAAATAAGCGTCCCCGTTTAGGAAAAAGATACCGACCTCGCCATCCTCCAGCTCCTGCTGCTGCTGTATCCAGATAATGCCGCCCTCATGGTATTCAGGCTCCATACTGTCGCCAACAATCCGAACTCCGAAGTTTGCGCTTTGCGCCACCGGGTCGTCCGTCTCGACCATCTCGAAATCGCTACTGTCAAGGAACTGTCCTGTGCCTGCGGATACGGGCATATCGTACAAGGGTATCTTGCGCTTGGGGAATATCAACACGTTCGCTTTGATGACATACCGCCCGCTTGCGATAAGATCCTGCGCGTATGCCTCCACCTTCTCGCGGCCCTCGCGATTTAATGCGTCATGGATAAACGGCAAGCGATTCGCGCCGAAAACTACCCTTACATCGTTGACATGATAGATCGTACATAGGGAGAGGAACTGTATGGCGTTGGGCAGGTTCGTTCCCTGCTCCCAGCGGCTTATGGACTGCTTTGTAGCTGGGCAATTCAGCGCCGCCATCATGTGAGATACCTCGGTCTGGTTATAGTCAAGCTGTTTGCGCAAAGCCCGCAATGTTTTTCCAAAGTCGGTCTGCATATTCGCACCTCCTGTCATGTCTCGATTCTACCATGGGCCAATACCGAATGCAATATTAAAATCCTGCTATGCGAACAAAATTACCGTCTGTTCAAAATCGTAAAACAGGATTATCATGTTTGCACCGATTAGAGAAGCGGAGGGAACAAGAGTGGAACGGATCATATTGCACAGCGACCTGAACGCTTTCTATGCCTCCGTGGAGACTATGCTACACCCGGAGCTGAAAGGCCATCCTGTGGCTGTGTGCGGCAGCGTGGAGGACAGGCACGGCATCGTGCTCACCAAGAGCCAGCAGGCAAAGGAAGCGGGCGTGAAAACCGGCATGGCCATCTGGCAGGCGAAGGAGAAATGCCCTAGGCTGATCGTGGTACAGCCCCATTACGACCAGTATCTGAAATACTCCGAGGCTGCCCATGAGATATACAGCCGGTACACGGACAGGATCGAGCCGTTCGGCATCGACGAGGTGTGGCTGGATGTTTCGGATGGTCAGCACTCCTTCAGCCACGGTAAAACCGTGGCAGATGAGCTTCGTGAAACCATGAAAAGCGAGCTTGGCCTCACGGTCTCTGTGGGCGTGTCATATAACAAAATCTTTGCCAAGCTGGGAAGCGATATGAAAAAGCCGGACGGAACCACCGTCATATCCGAGGACAGCTTCAAGGAAAAGGTCTGGCCGCTGCCCGCATCCGACCTGCTGTTTGTCGGCAGGGCGACCACGAAACGCTTATATGGGTACGGCATCACCACCATCGGCGGGATCGCCCGAACCGACCCTGAATACCTTCGCTCGTGGTTCGGGATCAATGGCGTCAAGATGTGGCAGTTTGCTAACGGTTTTGATCGCTCTCGCGTTTGCAATTACGGGTATGAACCGCCCGCCAAGAGCGTTGGCCACGGCATCACCTTTACCGCTGACCTCATTGACAATACCGAGGTCTGCCATGCCTTTCTGGAGCTTGCGCAGGGCGTGTCCAAGAAGCTCCGGGCGACCAACGCCGCGGCTATGGCGGTCTCCATCTTTGTGCGCAACAACCAGCTTTATTGGCAGCAGCATCAAGCAAAGCTTGCCAACCCCACTCAAAGCTGGCGCGATCTTGCGGAAACAGCGTTTACACTGTTCCGTGAGAAATATAACTGGCGGCATCCCATTCGCTCGCTTACCATTACGGCCATACGGCTGATCCCCGCCGACGCCCCGCGGCAGACGGATCTGTTCTTTGACCAGGAAGCGTTTGAGAAGCAGGAGAAGCTGGAAAAGGCGGTTTTAGATATCCGCAGGCGGTTCGGCAACGCTGCCGTCACCCTCGCGGGCCTGATGAACAACAAAAAGCTCCCCGGCGGGAGGCTTGACGAGCAGTTCGTACTGCCAAACGCCATGGTTCAATGATTATGTTGGAGGAATTGGATGAAGTCACAGCTGGTCTGCCCCCATTGCGGGCGCAGGGTTTTGGATACGGATAGTACGGTAATCAACGACGTTCACGTGATACGGCAAAAGGAAAAGTGGAGGGCCGATTATTACATCAAGTGCTGGAAATGCAGTTCCCATTTGGGGATACGGTTGGTAGGGCATAAGGGCTAAACGCAGCCCATGCGCTTATAGGTAACAGAATAAGGACACGATTGTGACGTTTCACGATCGTTCAGTACTCAGTACAGAGCACGCCGCAACTAATCCCGCACGCGAGTGCCGGATACGGTATTAAATAACGACGGACGAGCCTGACGAGTAGCTAATTAAAGCTACCGCCAGGTTCGTTCTTTTTTAGCCACTCGTCAGCTTCCCGAGAAGGAGTTAACGAGTGGCTTTTTTCTTTTCCGGCTGGCAGACGGCCATATGCAGATACCCCTGATTGGCCTCAATTCGAAATCGCAAACGTTTCTAAGCGCAAATCGAATTGGAGGTCAACAAAATGAGCAAAAATTATACCTATCACATCATCGCCGACGCCGGATATAAATCCATATCCGCCGCGGAATACGAACACCGCTGTGGCTTAGACCAGGATTTTGCGGACAAGTGCTTTGAAAAGTACCATAACGAGCTTATAGAAGTTCCTGCAGAGGAACACGAGGCTGAGGAAAAGCGCGCCAATCATGAACGTCATCTACGCAGACGAGATCGCAAACACGGTCTTGTAGCGTATGAGTCGTGGGATACGGACACTCTTCTCGGCGCCGATATGATTCCTGACCGTGACGTGTTCGTTGAAGATGACGCCATTCTTGAAATCATGACAGACCGACTCCACGAAGCGTTATTCGAACTTACCGACGCCGAGCGTGAGCTTGTCGAAGATCTGTATGAGCGAATCATTACCACACCTAGCATCAGCGTTCGAGGACGACAAGACCGATTTCATACTGGAAACGCTAAAGAAGCATGATGTGAAAGCCACCTTTTTCCTTTGCGGCTTCTGGGCCGAAAAATACCCGGACAAGGTGCGCGCCATGGTGCAGGACGGGCATGTGGTTGGCAACCACTCCGCCACGCATCCACACATGGCAAGCATGTCGGCAGCGGCTATCGAAAAGGAGCTCGCCGCCTTCGAGAAGATCGCAGAGCCGCTGATCGGTGCGCGCACCACGCTTTTTCGCGCGCCCTACGGCGAATATAACGATACCGTGATCCTGACCGCACGCAGCCTAGGCTATGAGGTCGTGCAGTGGGATGTGGATACCGTAGACTGGCGCGAGGAGCGCAGCGCGCAAGATATTCTTGACACCGTGTTGCCCGCGCTGAAGCCGGGCAGCATCATCCTTTGCCACAACAACGGCTATAAAATCAAGGAATATCTGCCCACGCTGCTGGAAACGGCGCAGGCGGAGGGCTATACCTTCGTGACGGTTGATAAGCTGCTGCTGGAAGGCGAGACCATCATAGACGTGAACGGCATGCAAAAGGCGGCATGACGCTTTGCGCTGGCGATTAAAAAGCGGAGGCGCCGTCTTTTCGGCTCCTTCGCTTTGATGCTGCGTCGCTTCGCTTATCAGTTAAAATTATACGCCGTTACGATAGGCTCGCGGCCCTCGCTTTGATCCTTAAAATACTCGTACAGGCAAATGCCCAAAAAGGAGCCGCTGATGTTTGCGGCGTTGTCGTAGCCGTTGCCCAGCAGCTCGCACAACGCATAGTAGCTGCGCTGCGAGGTCCTGCAATGCAGGTATACCGGAATATCCCTGGGCACCTCATGCATGCGCTCTTTAAACTGGGAGAGCGGAATATTTTTTGCGCCCTTGATATGGCCGCGTTCATACTCCTTCTCCTCGCGCACATCGATGATGTACGCGCCGCTTTCCACCAGCGCGCGCACATCGGAGACACGCACCTGACGAATTCTTCCGTACAAGAGATTCAGTCCCACCAGCGCCGCAATGTTGACGACGTCCTTGGCCGTGCCGTATACGGGAGAATAGCAAAGCTCCAATTCCTTAAGATCCTCCAGCGTGCCGCCCATCGTGATCATCGTTGCGATCACGTCGATGCGCCGGGTCACATCCCCTTTACCGATCGCCTGCGCCCCCAGAACGCGGCCCGTCGGCACCTCAAAGAGCAGCTTGAACGCCATATAGTGCGCGTCTGGCATGATGCCCACCTTATCCGAGGGCAGCACATAGGCGACGTCATACGGGATACCGGCTTTTTGCGCCGCTTTTTCATTCATGCCGGTACAGGCCGCGTTCTGCCCGAACATGCGCAGGCGGCGGTGCCGATGAAGCCATTGTTGTTGTGCTGCATGCCGCAAATATGATCCGCCGCCGCGCGCGCCTGTCGCTGCGCGGGGCCGGCAAGCGGCAGGCTGCCGTATTTTCTGCCCATGCGGTCAAAGGTTTCGATCGCGTCGCCCACGGCATAGATATTCGGGTCGCTGGTTTGATAATTGTGGTTTACCTTGATGCCGCGGCTTTCGCCGATCTCCAAGCCCGCTTGCACCGCAAGCGCGGTTTCCGGCGCGACGCCGATGGCAAGAACGACCGCCTCCGCGGGAATCTCGATCTCTTCACCATCCTTTGTCGCCTTGACGCTGGTATCCGTAATTTCCCGCACCATGCTGCCAAGATACAGCCGGACGCCGTTATCCGCCATTTCCTTATGGAGTATTTGCGCCATATCCTGATCAAACGGCGCCATGACCTGCTCCGCGCCCTCGATCAGACTTACGCTTTTTCCGGCCTTTACAAAATTTTCGGCAAGCTCCATACCCACAAAGCCGCCGCCCGCAACGACGATGTTTTGTACGCCGACCTCATCGACATACGTCTTAAGCTTGCAAACGTCCGTCACATTGCGCACGGTGAACACATTTTTGTTGTTGACGCCTATGATGCTTTTGGGCTTGATGGCGTTCGCGCCCGGCGCGAGAACAAGCTTGTCATAGCTCTCCTTATATTCTTTGCCGGTATCCGTTTCCCGCACAAGCACGCATTTTTCCTCACGCAAAATAGCGATGACCTCGCTCATCACGCGCACATCGATATCGTGGCGCGCCTTGAAGGACGCGGGCGTCATCATAATGAGCGCATCGCTGCTTTCCACAGCGCCGCCCACATAATAAGGCAGCGCACAGTTGGAAAAGGACACATGCGCGCCGCGTTCAAACATCACGATCGTCGCATGGTTATCCAAACGACGGATACGCGCCGCAGCGGAAGCTCCGCCCGCCACGCCGCCTACAATAACGACCTTCATCTCCTATTTCCTTTCCGTGTCATAGCATGGGTGCAAGCGCAGCTTATTTGGACAGCTCCTTCATGTACGCTTCCAAAATGTCTGACGCCTTTTCAACGACCTCTAAGCAGCGGGTATCTTCCTTAAAATACCTGGGCTTGATGTCGGCACAGTTCAGGGAACCAAACTCATTTTCCATCCGCTCCACGATCCCCGCGCACTTATCTTTAAAGCCCTCCGTTGCGTGGGCTCTGCCCTCTACCACACTTTTGCTGACGATCGCCAGCGCGCCGCATATAGCGCCGCAGGCCTTTCCGCAGCACATGCCGCCGCCAAAGCCGCTCAAGAGCTGCATGCCCTCCTCGGGAAGCTGCATGCCAAACCTGTCGTTTGCCACGCGCACAACGGATTCCGCACAGTTATAGTCTTGTTCGATGAAGTAAGAATATGCGTCGTTTTTCATGGAAAATCCTGCCTTTGTCATATTGCATGACCTTTTCTGACAGTATAGCATGGTCTTGCCTATACTTCAAAGCAAGCTTTG